>NZ_KV814411.1:48895-105647 GCF_001813925.1 Corynebacterium sp. HMSC072D12 | reverse complement strand
CTGGTTCAATCCCAGTATCGCGCACAAGGAGTTCCTTGCGGACTCCATGGCAAGCTCCGTCTTGCCACGCGGATGTAGCGCAGTTGGTAGCGCATCACCTTGCCAAGGTGAGGGTCGCGAGTTCGAGTCTCGTCATCCGCTCCACATCGAGTGCCCCTCCAGTTTGGGAGGGGCACTTTCTAGTTTTCCCTCTCCCGGGCCGATTTCGGGGGTTAAGGGGGGCAGAGGGGGCTCTTCCCCGTCGGCGAGAGAACTTCCGGTCAGCTGTTTATGATGTTTCTCACAGTCTTGTCGTCTCAAGGAAGTAGGCATCATGAAAGCCTTTTCTCCACCTTTGTCTTCCCCGCAGGGCCTGTTACGCGGGGTCTTTGCTATTCTCGTAGCTCTTCTCATCGCGTTTCTCAGCGTGGCGTCGGTGCCAGCTTTTGCACAGAATCCCACCGGGGTGACGCCCAGCGCCGAGCCGAGCTCCGAAGCTGCCCCCAATGGGGGTGCCGCCAATTCCCAGAGTGGTGCAACGATGCTCGTCCTCGACTCCTCTGGCTCGATGAATGTGCAAGACGCTGGCGGGCAGACTCGTCTCGATGCCGCGAAAGACGCAACGAAGAAATTTGTATCTGAACTCGGTGGCACCATTCCTCTCGGCCTCGTTACCTATGGCGGCACGGTCGACGAGGCACCAGAGAACCAAGAAGCAGGGTGCCAGGATATCCACGTGGTCAGCGGTCCTAAGGAGGACGTAGGGGATTCATTCACCGGTCCTATTGATGCACTTCAGGCGAAGGGTTATACCCCGATTGGCGATTCCCTGAAGAGGGCCGCCGAGGAATTGGGCGGTCAGCACGGCACCATTGTGCTTGTCTCTGATGGAATCGATACCTGTGCGCCGCCGCCAGTATGTGAGGTGGCCAAGGAACTCCACGAGCAGGGCATTGACCTGGTCATCAACACCATTGGCTTTAACGTCGATGAGGAAGCCCGCAAGGAGCTTTCCTGCATTGCAGAGGCCGCAGGCGGCGAATATCTCGACGCCGATGATGCTGACTCACTGGCAGCGATGATTAAGAAGGCCGCTGGACGCGCCGCGGACATCTACCACTCCGATGTCGAACAGATTGAAGGTAGCGAAGATATCAGCCAACCAACGCCGCTGCCGCGCTGGGAATCCGGTGAATCCTTTGTCTTCCGCGCGCAACTGGAGCCGCCGACTAACGGCGGCGAGGATACTCACAAGGATTTCCACGCGGAGTCATGGTCTATTCCCGTCAAGCCGGGCGAGCGCTATGTAGCGTCGATATACAAGACTTTGGATGGCGCTGTGGTCAGGCCGCAGAGTCTCGGAATGTCGGTCTTCTTCGGTGACGGTTCTGAGCCACCGACTGGAAATCATGGCGGTGAACAAGGCTCCATTGAGTGCACCGCTGATCAGGACTCCTTCCATACCGGCATTCGCACAGACGCTTTGCCTAGCGCGAGTGCTTTTACACGAGAAATCGGATCCGAGAAGTGCCCAAGTGACGAACTTGTCTTGACAGCAAAGCGATCTATGACCCACAAAGCTGAGGAGCCCCTGGACGTAGAAATCCTCCTGCACCGCATTGACCCTGTAACCAATATGGATGAGCTGGTGAGTGGGATGGACAGCGAGGTAGAGGGCGAATTGCACGCCAAATTTGAAGGCGCGGAAAAAGTTCGTGCGGCTGGCTGGTTCGGCGATGCCATTGAACTGCAAAGCGGAGATACCATCGAGACCGATATCGTGCGCGGTGAGGCGCAAGTCTTCAAGGTTCCCATGAAGGAAGGGCAGCAGCTTGCCACTGCCTTGAAGGTAGGCGAGATGTCTGACGAGAATGCCTTGAAGTATTCGAGCCTGAATTTGGAGATTCTAAACCCCGCGCGCGAGCGAGCTGGTGACAACGAATTTATGTCGGCGGTGAACGAGGAGCAAGAAATTGCGGCGCACTCGGTTACACCGACGGCTTTCGCTAACCGTTTCGGTCAAAGTCAGGCAAACGGGCAAAAAGCCCAAGCCAACTGGTTAGAGGGCGACTACTACGTCTTGGTGACTCTGGATGCGGGCACGGATTTCGAAAAGGAGGATGAGGTACTCGATGGCAAGCGAGACACGGTGAAATATGCTCTCACCGCCAAGGTGTTGGGGGAACCAATCCAAGGGCCCATTTATGAGCCCGTCAAGGACAAGACTGAGGCACCGGAGAGTGATGGTGACGAAGGAAATGTGGACCAAGCAGCAAGGGCCGATGAGGATAAAGGCCTCGGCCTTGGCGCTCTCGGTTATTTCCTAGCTGCGGCCTTGGGCATCATCGCTGTTGCCGTAATCATCCTGGTAGTTATCCTTCTGCGCGGACGTAGCCACTAGAAGTCTTATAAGAAACACGACCTTGCTGCTGGAGAGGGCTGGGAACTTTTCCGCCGCGTGCAACGACTACTTGGTAACCCCGCACAATCCGTGCGGGGTAAGGATTGGCTCGAGGATCCCTTCCGGCGATAGGATGAGGGAGCCTTCAACCAAAAGTTTCATCAGACCATCAAGGAGTAATCCGGGAAATGCAGCTGCGTCAGGTCACTACGGGAATTGCCGCTGGGGCCGCGGGCCTTGCGATTGGGTTGTCCGCGCCGCTAGCGGTGGCACATGACTCAGTCATTGGCGGAAACGTGGTGGGTGACGCACCGCTGGAAGAGTTTCCGCGTGAAATCACGCTGGAGTTCTCTGGTATTCCCCGGGATGACTTCAATACTTTTGCCGTGAGCGATAAGTCAAGCGGCGAGGTGCTCTTTGACGCCACCCCAACCATTGATGGCCGCAATCTCACCGTTGAGGTTCCTCAGGACATCGAACCTGGCGATGGTGAATACCAGGTAGGTTTCCGCATTACCTCCTCCGATGGCCACTCCACGCTCGGTTCCGTGCCGTTTAGCGTGGGTTCTGGGGCCGGCGGACATGAGGCTGCAGATGCTTCTGCTGATGGTGCCAAGGAAGGCGAAGAGGCGCAGGAGTCTCAGGATCCGCTGAGCTCCTTGCCCACTGCGGCCAGATGGATCATTGGCGTAGGGGCAGTTCTCGTTGTCGGCGCAGCGCTTTTTGCCTTCGGAGCAAAGACCCGCCGCGCTGGTGGAGAAGGCTCAGAAGGCTAAACACCACCAGCCTCCGATGAGGCGAGGGTCAATCCGTACTTTCCTTAACTACTGTTACTGCAGAAAGGCATGTCCCATGCTGAATACCCGTTCTTTCCTCCGTGTCTCCGTGGCGGCCCTCGCAGCCGGCAGCCTGACCTTGGCGGCTTGCTCCCCGAGCGAAGAGGATTCCGCCGCAGCTCCGTCGAGCGCCGCAAGCAGCGCGGAACAGGACAAGAACGCAGAGACCAGTACTTCGGCTTCTTCCTCCGCTGAGTCTGGCGTAACGTTCGAGGATGCTGTTGTGCGCGCCATGGAGGAGGACTCCGATATGACCGCTATCTTCGGCACTCTCCACAACAACACGGACAAGGATATCAACGTGCTTGGCTTCAGCTCTTCGGTGAAGGCGAAGCACTATGAGATCCATGAGGTTGTCGATGGCGTCATGCAGGAGAAGGAGGGCGGCTTCGATATCCCTGCCGGCGAATCCATTGAGCTCGCGCCGGGCGGTTTCCACTTCATGTTGATGGGCGTGACCGAGCCTGTTATGGCCGGTGAGACTGCCACCCTCACGCTGGAGCTTGCCGACGGTTCCTCCGTCGAGCTCGGCGATATCCCGGTGCGCACCATTGGTGCCGGCGACGAAGACTACGGCGATATGGACCACGGATCCATGGACCATGCAGAGCACATGGACCACTCGGAGTCCGCAGACATGTCTGACATGAAGAAGGAAGAGCACGCGCACTAGAAACTAGCGTGCTCTGGGCCAAAGTAGACAAGAAATCGGTTCTCACGAGATAGGGAGAAATCAAGGATGAGCGGGTTCGCGGAACCTGTCAGCCGGCGTGGATTACTCGCCGGAAGTGCTGTGGCGGCAAGCGCGGTAGCGCTTGCAAGCTGTGCGAAAGGGGATGAACCTGGACAGGCATCTGCGGATGCCTCCCGCGCAGCACAGGCTGGGGACGCCGGAAGCACCGGTCCGGACAGCCGCGAGGAGACCATGGGCGGCGATATCGTCGCCTTCGACGGAAAGCACCAAGCGGGCATCCAAACTCCGGTCCAAGCGCACGTGGAACTGGTGGGCTTTAATCTGAAAAAGGGGACCACCGCACGCGGCGCGGCCGCGCTCATGCGCCTGTGGACAGAAGACGCCCGCCGTCTGTGCACCGGTGAGAACCCGTTGGGCAGCCTCGAACCCGAATTGTCTACCACCCCAGCAAACCTCACCGTCACGTGCGGTTGGGGAGAGGGATTCTTCGACACGGTGGACGTCGCCAAGCCCAGCTGGCTGCGCGATATCCAGGCTTTTGACCATGATGACCTCCGCCCGGAATGGGGCCAGACAGATATCGTCCTGCAGATCTGCAGCGATGACCCTTTCACTGCCGCCTTCGTATTGCGGCATATGACCCGCGCTGGCAAAGATTACGCCGATGTTGCGTGGATCCAACAGGGATTCAGCCATGCCTATGGCTCCGCACCGAAGGGTATGACTCCGCGCAACCTCTTTGGGCAAAAGGACGGAACGGTCAATCCCCGAAGCGATGAAGACTTCAACGAACAGGTGTGGATCGAAGACGGCCCCTTCGCCGGCGGCAGCGTCATGGTGGTACGCCGCATTCACATGAACCTGGACACATGGGAGCAGCTTGATCGCGCGGCACGTGAGAACTCGACTGGGCGCACGCTCGATACCGGAGCTCCTATAGGCGCTAAGGACGAGTTCGACCCGGTGGATCTGGATGCCCGCAACGAGTTTGGGCTCAAAGCCATTGATGAAAACTCGCATGTCGCCAGAGCGCATCCGCCGGCAGAGCATCCAGAACAAAAGCTTTTGCGTCGCCCGTATAACTACAACCTGCCGCCGACTCCGGAGACCACCCAGCGCGGTGAACTTAGCAACGCGGGATTGATCTTCATCTGCTACCAGAAGGACCCGACGACGCAGTTCGAGCCTATTCAAGCGCGCCTTGATGAAGCGGATCGCCTCAATGAGTGGATTCGCCACATTGGTTCGGCCGTGTATTACATGCCGGCCGGAACTGAAGGCGAAACCTTCTGGGGCGAATCGCTCATACGCAGTTAAGAGGGGTAGACTAAGCCGCTGTAACTTTCTCGTTGAGTGCTGCTCGGCCAGGTATGTCGAGCGGCGCGTGAGCGCAAAGGAGCGCACCAAGTCATGGCGGAAATGATTCCAGCAGTCCCGGTGAACTACGAACCAATCACGGTCCCCGCCGGTACTGCCGTGGGAGCAGCGATGCGCGAGCATGAGCTGCCCAACAAGGGCCCGGAAGCTGTCGTCGTCGTCCGCGGCGCCGATGGAACCCTCTACGACCTTTCCCACACCCCGGACACGGACGCCGAGTTCACCCCGGTTGCTGCCTGCGAGGAAGACGGCCGCGCCGTTATCCGCCACTCCTGCGGACACGTCATGGCCCAGGCAGTGCAGGCGGAATTCCCCGGCACCAAGCTGGGCATTGGCCCGGCCATCGAGAATGGCTTCTACTTCGACTTCCAGACCGCTGAGCCCTTCACCCCGGAGGACCTCAAGGCCATTGAGAAGCGTATGAAGAAGATCATCAAGGGCGGCCAGCGCTTCGAGCGCCACGTCTACGCCACCACCGAAGAAGCTGAAGCGGCATTGGCCAACGAGCCCTTCAAGCTGGAGCTGGTCCAGGACAAGGGCAACGTGGATCCAGATTCCGATGAGGCCGCCGAGGTGGGCGCCGGAGATCTGACCCACTATGACAACGTAAACCCGCGCACCGGCGAGGTGGAGTGGTTTGACCTCTGCCGCGGCCCGCACGTGCCGACCACCAAGTACATCCCGGCTTTCACCCTGACGCGATCCTCTGCTGCCTACTGGCGCGGCGACCAGTCCAAGGCTGGCCTGCAGCGCATTTATGGCACCGCCTTCGAATCCAAGGAGGCCCTAGAGTCCTACAAGACCATGGTGGAAGAGGCCGAAAAGCGTGACCACCGCCGCTTGGGTGCCGAGCTGGACCTGTTCTCCTTCCCGGATGAAATTGGTTCCGGCTTCCCCGTCTTCCACCCGAATGGCGCTACCGTACGCATGGAGATGGAGGAGCACTCCCGCCGTCGCCACATCGCGGACGGCTACTCTTTCGTGTCCACCCCGCACCTGACCAAGGGAGACCTGTTCAAGAAGTCCGGCCACCTCGACTTCTACGCGGATGGCATGTTCCCGCCGATGCAGCTCGACGGTGAGTGGGATGAGGACGGCAACTGCACTAAGCAGCCGCAGGATTACTACGCCAAGCCGATGAACTGCCCGATGCACAACCTCATCTTCGCTTCTCGTGGTCGTTCCTACCGTGAGCTGCCGCTGCGCCTCTTCGAGTTCGGCACGGTCTACCGCTACGAGAAGTCCGGCGTTATCCACGGCCTGACCCGCGCCCGCGGCTTTACCCAGGATGATTCGCACATTTACTGCACCCCGGAGCAGCTCGAAGACGAGCTGACCAAGGTTCTGGAGTTCATCATTTCCTTGCTCAAGGACTACGGTCTGGATGACTTTTACCTGGAGCTATCCACCAAGGACCCCAACAAGTACGTTGGCTCGGATGAGATTTGGGAGCGCTCGACGGCTATCTTGCAGTCGGTGGCGGAGAAGTCCGGCCTCGAGCTGGTCCCGGACCCAGCAGGCGCGGCCTTCTACGGCCCGAAGATTTCCGTTCAGGCGCGCGATGCCATCGGCCGTACCTGGCAGATGTCCACTGTGCAGCTGGACTTCAACCTGCCGGAGCGCTTTGAACTGGAGTACACGGCGTCGGATGGCTCCAAGCAGCGCCCGATCATGATTCACCGCGCACTTTTCGGTTCCATCGAGCGTTTCTTCGGCGTGCTACTGGAGCACTACGCGGGTGCATTCCCGGCGTGGCTGGCACCTCACCAGGTGGTGGGCATCCCGGTCGCCGATACCTTCGCCCCGCACCTCGAGGAAGTCTGTGCACAGCTGCGCGCACGCGGCCTGCGCGCTGATGTGGATACCTCTGATGACCGCATGCAGAAGAAGATCCGCAACCACACCACGGGCAAGGTTCCATTCATGCTGTTGGCCGGTGAGCGTGACGTGGATGCCAACGCGGTGTCCTTCCGCTTCCTCGACGGCACCCAGGTCAACGGTGTGCCCGTAGAGACAGCAATCAACGTGATTGAAGCATGGGTTCGTGAGCGCAACAACGAGCAACCGACTAAGGACACTATCGCTGAACGCGTCTAGGCGGATGCATCTAGGTAGAGGTTAGAAAAGGAGAACACACAGAGTGGGAGAGTACGTCGATACCGGCCTGGGAACCCCCGACCGCTTAGAGCGCCTGTGGGCGCCGTACCGCATGAGCTACATCAAGCGTGAGGGCGGCGCCGGCGACGTGCCCAAGGAAGCCCATAATCCGTTCGTGGAGATTCCACAGATGTCGGACGAGGACGGGCTCATCGTTGCGCGTGGCGAGTTTGTCTATTGTGTTCTCAACCTCTACCCCTATAACGCCGGGCACATGATGGTGATCCCATACCGTCAGGAATCAGAGCTGGAAAACCTCACCGAGGAAGAATCTCGCGAGCTTTTTCAGTTTGCCCAAGCCGCCATCCGCGTCCTAAAGAAGGTCTCCGGCCCCGATGCCGTCAACGCTGGCTTTAACTTGGGGCGCGCCTCGGGCGGCTCGGTGGGGCAGCACCTGCACATGCACATCGTTCCGCGCTGGAGCGGGGACTCAAATTTCATGACTATTGTGGACGGCGTCAAAGTGCTGCCGCAGCTCCTCAAAGACACCCGGTCCCTGTTGGCGCAGGGGTGGGCGGAGCTCGCCGCCGAGGGAATCATTTCAGGAGAAGCGCATGCTTAGTGTTCATGGGCGCAAACCCGCCGCCGTGGTTGTGGTCCCAGTGGCCAAACTCTTCCTGAAGGTGGGGCTCACGCCCAATGTCGTCACCGTCGTGGGCACAATCGTCACCATTGCTATTTCGGTTATCCTGATCCCGCTTGATTACCTCTTTGCGGCGGCGCTGCTGTCGGGACTCTTCGCTGCCTTCGACATGCTCGACGGCACCATGGCGCGCCTGACCACCGGCGGATCCAACTTCGGCGCGACTCTCGACGCCTCCTGCGATCGCATCACTGACGGTGCTTTGTTCGCAGCGATCGCCTATTGGATGGTGTACGTCGATAACGCCCACCCTCTCAACTTCGCCGCCTGCATGGTGGTGCTCGTGAGCTCCCAGGTCATTTCTTATGTCAAGGCGCGCGGCGAAGCCTCCGGTTTTAAGATGGTCGGCGGACTCGTCGAACGCCCCGAGCGCCTCATCTTGGGCCTCGGCGGCGTAGGGCTGGAAGGCTTGGGCGTGCCTTATGCACTCGAGGTTGCCCTGTGGCTGCTGGCCGTGGGCTCTGTCTTCACCATTTACCAGCGCATGCGCCAAGCAGCGCGTCAGGACACCAAGGCGCGTTTCAAGAAGGAACTGAAGCACATTTAGTCCGACACCCTCTTCTACCGGAAGGTACCGCGCCCTCAGCCCACACAGAAAGGCTCCCGAACCGTGGCTCTACTGGACCGTGACCGGCTGACCGCCGCCGCATACATCGCGTGCTGGAAGGTTGTGCGCTTCCTTCCCCAGCCGCTGGCAGCCTGGCTGTTCGACCGCGGCGCGGATCTGGCAAGTGACAACGGCCAAGGCATGGAACAGCTGCGCCAGAACCTGAGCCGGGTCGTGGGGGCGGAAAACGTCACGCGGGAGTTGGTGCGGGATTCGATGCGCTCCTATATGCGCTACTGGCTCGAGGCTTTCCGTCTGCCTGCTATCCATTCGGATCCGGATCTGCAGAGGCATCTATTGGCAGGTCTGCGAGGCAAGGAACATGCTGATGCCTCCGTGGCTTCCGGGCGCGGGGTGATTTTTGCGCTTCCGCACTCCGGTAATTGGGACATGGCGGGTGTCTTCTGCGTGGGGCACTATGGCGGCTTCACTACGGTGGCTGAGCGCTTGAAGCCAGAGGTGCTTTTTGACGCCTTCGTGGACTACCGCGAGAGCCTTGGCTTTACTGTCCTGCCACTGACCGGTGGCAGTTCTTCTCCTTACCCGCGTCTGAAGGACACTCTGGAACGCGGTGGGGTGGTGTGTTTGTTGTCTGAGCGGGACCTCACGCGCACCGGTGTGACGGTAGACTTCATGGGCGAAGAGGCTAACGTTGCCGCCGGCCCCGCCCAGCTGGCCATCGAGACAGGAGCTGCACTCCATGTCGTGCACTCGTGGTTTGACGGTAAGGATTGGGGGCTATCGGTCAGCCCCGAGGTGGAGGTCACTGACCTGCAGGAGACGTGCCAGCGCCTTGCGGATGGCTTTGCGGAGAACATCAGGGCACATCCAGAAGACTGGCACATGTTGCAGCCGCATTGGAACGCCGACGTGGAGCGGCGGCGAGCCGCTCGCCAGAAGAAGTAGAAAGGCAGAACACAGATCATGCGCATAGGCATCATCTGCCCTTATTCCTTCGACGAACCCGGTGGAGTTCAGGCTCATATCCTTGACTTGGCGACTGTCTTCATTGAGCAAGGACACCACGTGGAAGTACTCGGGCCCGCAGCGGCGAGCACGCAGGTTCCCAGCTTTGTTCGCAAGGGTGGCTGGGCGGTGCCGATTACCTATAACGGATCCGTGGCTCGTCTCTCTATTGGCCCGCACGTGCGCCGCAATATTAAGCGTTTCATCCGCGAGGGAGATTTCGACATCCTCCATATCCATGAACCCAACTCCCCAAGTTATTCCATGGCTGCTCTGGCAGTGGTGCGCGGGCCCATCGTAGCGACGTACCATGCTTCGGCCTCGAGCTCTCTGGCATTGACCCTGGCTAAGCCTTTCCTCCGTCCGTATCTGGAAAAGGTTCGGGGAGGTATTGCGGTTTCAGAGATGGCTCGGCGCTGGCAGGTTGAGCAGTTGGGAGGGGACCCTGTGCTCATCCCTAATGGGGTCGACACCTCTGTCTATGCGCGCGAGCGTGCCCGCGCCGAGCATAAAGAGAATGATTCAGAGATTGAGATTGTGTTCTTGGGCCGGCTCGATGAGCCGCGAAAAGGCTTGGACATACTTCTTGAGGCTCTCACGCTACTCCCGCAGCCGGTCCGGGTGACGGTTATGGGCGGGGGACACCCGCGACGCGTTCCGGGGGTTGACTTCGTGGGGCGTGTCAGTGATGCCGAGAAGGCGGCTATTTTGGGGCGCGCTGATATTTATGTGGCTCCCAATACAGGCGGCGAGAGCTTCGGCATTGTTCTTGTTGAGGCAATGGCCGCTGGATGCGCAGTGGTGGCTTCAGATCTGGAGGCCTTCGCCGCGGTGTGCAACGCAGACTCGGAGAAACCCGCAGGCGCCTTATTTAAGAACGGTGATGCGACGGACTTAGCGCGGGTGTTGCAGGATTTAGTGATCAATGCGGACAAGCGGCAGGCCTTGATTAGGGCGGGGGTGGAGCGTGCCCGCGAATACGACTGGGATCATGTGGCCGCAGCCGTCATGCAGGTATACGAGACCGTGGCGGATGGCACAAAGGTCCGGGTGTCATAAATGGCTATCGAGATAGTTATCATCCTCGCTGTGCTCCTCGTACTAGGTATGTGGGCGCTGTACACGGCGCAGCGGCTCAACTCGCTCCACATTCGCACGGACGCAGCCTTGGCGCAGCTCGAAGCCACTCTGGATCGCCGCGCAGCAGTGATAAGTGCCTTGGCTCCTGAGCTTGAGGCTATCGCGGCGCGCGCAGAGTCAACGGAGCTTGTGCAAGGGCATTTCGATGAACGAGCCGCCCGGGAACGGGAGCTTTCGGCGGCCATTGCGCAGCGCTTTGAGTCACGCCCGCCCGTGCTTGCCGACGCCGAAGGTCGCATCCACCTAGCGCATCGCTTCTACAACGAGGCAGTCAGCGATACCCGCGCGCTGCGCCTGCGACCAGCCGTCAAGCTGCTGCGTCTGGGAGGAACCGCGAAATTGCCGGAGTACTTTGAGCTCAGTCAGATCGACGTGTGATTCACCCGCCCTGTCACACCCGCGCCTGATTCGCTCTTGCCACACGGTACTCAAGCAGGTGCCAGTAGACGGCACATGCGGTCATTGCCAGGATGAGCAGATTGCGCAACAGGAGCGCGTAGACCGGGTTGGGGTTTTCGCCCACAAAGAACCAGATGTAGTTATACCCATAGGGGTAGATGACGGTTCCCAAGGCCGCCGTTCCTACAGCGAGCACCGCCATGATGGCGCGTACCCCTTTAATGTCAGCGGCCACCTTCCGTGGGGTGGTGGCCGCCGTGGGAGTAGGGGAGCGAAGCGCCACCGCTAGTATCGGCCCAAGCCACACGATGTATTGCGGGGAGAAGACCTTATTTGTCGCGATGAGAAGGAGAATCGCCGCGATGAAGAAGACGAGGGAGGAGTGCGGGCTCCAATTCCCGCGCAGAAAGTGCACGAGTGCCACTCCCACGATCCACGCGAGGGCCGCTCCCATGGCGATGCTGCTCAGCGCAATCGTTGTGTCGACGCCCGGGCCGGTGATCTCAAAGCTTTTCGAGGCCGCGTATCCCATCGTCCACACATCAGGCTGGTGATGAGCTTGGTAGACGAACCAGGTGGCGGCCAGAGATTCGATCTGGAGGCCGCGCTCTCCTTGATAAGTCAACGGGGATAGAACTCTGTCCACGCTGGTCATTGCTGCCACGCCGATGCACAGGGCAACGAGACTGCCAAAGAACGCGACTAGTCGCTGCCACGTAGCGCGGGAGGTTGCGCGCCCGACGAGCCCGGCAGCGAGGACACCGGGCCACAGCTTTGCTGCGGTGGCCCAAGCCAACAGAACTGAGGCAAGCCGCGGGCGGGTAGCCAGAAGTGCGCCCGCACCGGCAACTAGTAAGGCGGGGTAGAGATCGAGCCGCCAGGTAAATACATGTCCCGCCGCGGTGCCGAAGAATACCCAGAACCACCCAGCGCTATATGCCCCTGGGGTGGAACGGTGATGGTGCAGGAGGAGGGCGAGGAACGTGGCGTCAGCAAGCAGCACCATTGCGGTAAAGCCGATGGCATAGCGCTCAAAGTCGTAGCCAGTAAGCCACGCAAGCAGAACGCTGGGCCAGGTACCGACTTGGGGATACTCCGTCATGTCGCTGGGGTTAGCGCCGTAGACGCCTTCGAGGTAATACCGAACGTCCCCGAGCGGACCCTTCTCGTTGAGGAGTAGGTAGATAAGGAAAAGGCGTGCCAGCACCCACCCAAGCCAGATGCTTGGGGCCTTAGCGATTATTTTCAATGGCGGACTCGACGTCGACGGGTGGCCCCACCATGAGCAGAACGCTGAACACTACGGCAACGACGAGCAGCGCGATGAGCGCGGTGCGCACCGGGTGGCGAATGGCCTGTGCCAAGATCGTGTCGAAGACACCGTGCGGCTCTGAGTCATCGGCATTGCTGAACCGCCACGGGCCGGCGACGAGTCCGCGCCGCGATACCCACACTGCAAAGGGCAAGGCCGCGAAGGGGATTACGGTTACGGCTAACCCCAGAATTCCCACGCCGAGTGACCACCGGTTATTGATCCATACCAGCGCCGTCATGAGCAGGAAACAGAGGAAGCCAAAGCCGTGGATACCTCCCGCGATGGGGGTGAGTGCTTCGGTCGTGCCGGAGTACTTGAGGATCATGGAGAAGATCAGCAGGCCCCACGTGAACATTTCCAGGTACGCGGCCACACGGTGCACGCTGTGCGGGGTGGTTGAAGTCATGCGGAATATAGTACGCAACTTCCGAGAGTGGATCAGCACGTGAGTAGGATGGTCGGGGTTAGTGTGGCGAGCGCCATAACAGAAAGGAAAGAGGAGCAGAACATGGCATCGGTGGCCCAGGCGGTCGATATCGAGCGGATCGGTGAAGACGAGTTCCGCGGCCCCGTGGTTCCCTCGCTCATTGCGCGCACCTTCGGCGGACAAACCATGGCGCAGGCGCTGCGGGCAGCGCAGCTCACGGTCGATGAGAAGCTAGCGCATTCCATGCACTGCTACTTCGTGGGCCCGGGCGATTCCAGCGCTCCCACCACCATCCAGGTCGAGCGGATTAGGGATGGCCGTTCTTTTGCGCACCGCCACGTGCGCGTCTTTCAGGATGATCGCTTGATCTTCATGCTCAGTGCCGGTTTCCACGCGACCGGGGATATCGGTCCTGAGCATCAGGTCGACATACCGCAGGTACTGCCACCCGAGAGTATTAAGGACTCGCCTTACTCCACCCGTATCATTTTGAAGGAGTGGGAAGACTGGGATGTGCGGCTCGTTCCGGACGCGGACCGCGATACTGTCGCTGCCGAAACCACTGGGGCAGGGTTTAGAAATATTTGGTTCCGCAACACCTGTGACCTGCTTTCTGCTACCTCTGACCAATCCCTCCACCAGGCAGCGTTGTTGTATATGTCTGACATGACGTTGATCCGCACGGCGCTTCTTCCGCACCAAGGAGAAAGGATTCAGCTAGCCAGCTTGGATCATTCGCTGTGGTTCTTGCGGCCAGTGCGGGTGGATGAGTGGATGCTGTTTTCGCAGTCCAGCCCGTCAGCGCAAACCGGTACGGGACTTGCCCAAGGAAAGATTTTCAATCAGCGAGGCGAGCTACTGGCCGTGGCGATGCAGGAGGGGCTGACGCGCACCCTGCATCCGGATAGTGATGGCTCCAGCGCCAATGGCAATTGGCAAAACGTCTAGGATGCAGGCGGGGCACGGCCCCCTGTGCTGGTGGAGGCTCGGTGAGGCCGTATAATTACAACAGTTTCCACACAAGTCTTTTAAGCCACATCGAAAGGGATGACATGGCAGGCCACTCTAAATGGGCAACAACGAAGCACAAGAAGGCGGCGAACGATGCCAAGCGTGGCAAGGAATTTGCCAAGCTGATCAAGAATATCGAGGTGGCAGCACGCACCGGCGGCGGTGACCCCGCAGCCAACCCCACCCTTGATGACATGATCAAGAAGGCTAAGAAGGCCTCCGTTCCCAACGACAACATTGAGCGCGCCCGCAAGCGCGGTTCCGGCGAAGAGGCCGGTGGTGCCGATTGGGAAACCGTGATGTACGAGGGCTATGGCCCGAACGGCGTGGCCATGCTCATCGAGTGCCTGACGGATAACCGTAACCGTGCGGCGACGGACGTCCGCACTGCGATGTCTAAGAATGGCGGCAACCTCGGCGAGTCCGGTTCCGTGGCATATATGTTCTCCCGCACCGGTCTGGTTATGGTGGAGAAGGGCGAACTCAGTGAAGATGACATCCTTCTCGCCGTCCTCGAGGCCGGCGCCGAAGAGGTCAATGACAACGGCGAGAAGTTCGAGATCACCTGCGCACCGGGCGATGTTCCTGCCGTGCGCGAGGCGCTCGTTGCTGCCGATATCGAGGTCGATGACACCGATACCGACTTCCGTGCTTCCGTTGAGGTGCCGCTGCAGGCAAATGATGCCCGCAAGATCTTCCGCCTCATCGATGCTCTCGAGGATTCGGATGATGTCCAGAACGTTTATACCAACATGGACTTAAGCGAAGAGGTCCTCGCCGAGCTGGACGAGGACTAAGAAGGCTAGTCGAGCTCGAGGCCTTCCATGCCATGAGCAGTCACCGTCTCTGACAATGGTGCGCGGCCCGGGGCAGTCTTGAACACAGGGCTGGACTGGTCTGCTACGCCGAAAGTTAGGGCGGTGACGAGTTTGTAATCCTCGTCCACGCCCAGGAACTCACGGACGGTTGGGGCGAGCAGCGAAATCATGCCCTGCGGGACGCCGTGATAGCCGTGCGCCTGGAGCGAGAGCAAAAAATTCTCCGCATAGGTGCCTTGGTCAAAAGCGGCACGGATGCGGTCACCCATCGGGGGAATGAAAAGCAGCGCGGTGTGCGGGGCACCGAAGAAGCGAAGGTTTTCACGGATAAATTCCGTGCGGGCTTCTTTATCTTCACGCGCAATGCCGAGGAGCCCATACATTTTGGCTGCCAGTTGCTGAGAGCGCTGCGGGTGAACGCCTTGACCGTAATCAATCGTGAAGTCTGGGTTGATGCCGTTCTTATCGAATTCGGATATGAGAACAGCGCTTAGTTCTTGCAGTGCCGTACCGCCGACGAGGTGCACATTCCATGGTTGGGTATTGGAATTGGAGGGGGCGGATCGGGCGTCGATAAGCACCTGCTTTATGACATCAGCGGGGAGCGGCTCCGGAAGGAATGCGCGCGGTGAATGGCGGGAACGGATAAACTCTGAATAGTCATTAGGATGTTGAGACATGCGCGCCACTCTACGCCGCGCAGTAGGAGAGGCGAGTAAGCGGCTTGGGGGACTGCCTAGACTAGAACACATGTGTGTACACTGTTCCTAGATAAACAAGCGCTTCACAAGGGCGCGTGCAACAAGGGCGAGGAGGCGGCCGTGAACTTGGAGGGGTTGCGCGTCAT
The DNA here is from genome assembly GCF_001813925.1 of Corynebacterium sp. HMSC072D12. Classification (NCBI taxonomy): domain Bacteria; kingdom Bacillati; phylum Actinomycetota; class Actinomycetes; order Mycobacteriales; family Corynebacteriaceae; genus Corynebacterium; species Corynebacterium sp. HMSC072D12. The sequence continues at coordinate 90,030 of NZ_KV814411.1, read as the reverse complement.
GGGCATTGATCCCGGTCTGACGCGTTGCGGTCTGTCAGTTGTCCAAGCCGGTCGTGGGCGTGGGGTCATTCCCATCGCCGTAGGGGTCGTCCGCACCCCCAGCGACAAGGACTTAGGGGAGCGCCTGAAGCGACTATCGGTGGCAGTCCGGGAATGGATGGATGACTATAAGCCGGATGTTGTGGCCCTCGAGCGCGTATTCGAACGCGGTCAAGTCTCAACCGTGATGCAGACCGCGCACGCGGTTGGGGTATTGGTCCTTGCCGCAGCAGAGCGGGATATTCCGGTGCACATGTACACCCCTTCCGAAGTCAAGAAGGCAATTTCAGGCAATGGACGTGCTGATAAGAAGCAGATGACTGCCATGATTACTCGAATCTTGGGGCTCAGTGAGGCGCCTAAGCCGGCCGACGCTGCGGATGCCCTAGCCCTAGCCGTGTGTCACTGCTGGCGTGCGCCAGCCCTGGCATGGATGACCGGCGGTGATGCGAGCGCTGGCGTCGGGGCCGGGGCACGAACGAGCGGAGTACGCGGCACCTCGCCGCGTACCGCATCCGTCTCCCAAGCGGCGAAGACGACCTCCTAAGCTAACTGGCACAACCACTCACACCAAGGAACCCTATTAATGATTGCATCTTTGCGCGGAACCGTCCTAGACATCCAGCTTGATCATGCCGTGCTGGAATGCGCTGGCGTGGGCTATAAGGTCCTGGCCACCCCGGCCATGCTGGGAACCCTACAGCGTGGCGAGGAAGCGCGGATCATGACCACGCTCGTGGTAAAGGAAGACTCGATGACGCTGTACGGCTTCACCAGTCAGGATGACCGCGATATGTTCCACGTCCTCCAAACGGTTTCTGGGCTGGGGCCAAAACTGGCTCTAGCTGCTCTGTCCGTGATGAGCGCGGGCGATTTGGCACAGGCGATTGCGGGGGAGGAGGCCGCACGCTTGCAGAAAATCCCGGGAGTGGGCAAACGCGTTGCACAGCGGTTGATTCTGGAGCTCAAAGATAAGGTCAAGGCTTTCGCCCCGGCAGAAGGCGCGGATCTCTCGGCTGCTGCCCCGGCTGCCGCCGGGCCGGTGGTTGAGGATGTCGTTGAGGCTCTTATTGGGTTGGGCTTTACTGATAAAATGGCCCGCCCCGTGGTGGAATCCGTGGCGGCAGAGCAACCCGATGCGGCGACGCCGGTGGTGCTGCGCGCAGCGCTGAGCCAGCTTGGCGCCAAGAAATAGGGGAGAGTGGGTGACATGTCAGACGTAGAACGCACTGAATTTAAGCTTCCGGAGGGGATGGATTTAAGCTCGCCCCCGCAGCGTAACCAGGATGTGGACGCCACAGAGCAACAGGGCGAGCACGATATTGAGCGCTCGCTGCGCCCGAAGTCCCTCGATGAATTCATTGGCCAACCCAAGGTGCGCGAGCAGCTATCGCTCGTGCTCAATGGCGCGAAAAACCGTGGTGTCACCCCGGACCACGTATTGCTCTCCGGCCCGCCTGGGCTGGGCAAGACCACCATGGCGATGATCATCGCCCAAGAGCTGGGAAGCTCCTTGCGTATGACCTCGGGCCCAGCGCTGGAGAGGGCCGGGGATCTAGCGGCGATGTTGTCGAATCTGATGGAGGGGGATGTGCTCTTCATCGATGAAATTCACCGCATCGCCCGCCCAGCTGAGGAAATGCTCTACATGGCAATGGAGGATTTCCGCATCGATGTCATCGTGGGCAAAGGCCCAGGAGCGACGTCCATCCCGCTGGAAATCCCGCCTTTTACACTGGTAGGAGCGACAACTCGTGCGGGCATGCTGACTGGTCCGTTGCGTGATCGCTTCGGTTTCACCGCGCAGATGGAGTATTACGATACTGAGGATCTCACCCGGGTAATTAGCCGTGCAGCGCGGATTCTGGAGGTGGACATCGATCAGGATGCCGCGGTAGAGATTGGTTCCCGCTCGCGTGGAACTCCGCGTATTGCCAACCGGCTTTTGCGCCGAGTCCGAGACTATGCCGAAGTCAACGGGGATGGACATATTAATGTTGCAGCTGCCCAGGCAGCGCTGCGGGTCTTCGACGTCGATGAGCGCGGATTGGACCGTCTTGACCGCGCGGTGCTCGGGGCTTTGATCAAAGGCCACGGCGGTGGCCCCGTAGGAGTGAATACCCTAGCCATCGCGGTGGGCGAGGAACCATCGACGGTGGAGGAGGTCTGTGAGCCCTATCTCGTGCGTGCCGGCATGATCTCACGAACCGGCCGCGGCCGTGTGGCAACAGCCGCCGCATGGCAACACCTAGGACTGGAGGCGCCCGAGGGAGCGGTTGGCGGGACCCTTTTTTAATTGGCCCGGAGGTAGGGCGGTCTGGCACACTGGCCTTTTATGAACGGAACTCAACTTCTTCTTCTCCTTGTTCTCGCCATCCTCGTCATCTTGCCGAGCTTCATGTCGATGCGAGCGCAGCGCAAGCGCCAGGCGCAGATGCAAAAGCTCCAATCCTCGCTGCAGGCGGGGCAGGAAGTGATTACTGCCGGCGGCCTCCACGGCACCGTCGTCGAAACCCGCGGCGAGCAGGTTGATCTGCAGGTGAAGGACGGCACGGTGATGACTTTCGACACGATGGCCATCGTTCGCTCCGCTGACGCAGCCGGCGCAAACACTGATGCGCCAGTGGAGACGGAGGACGAGAACGACGAGCGCTTCCCGAAACTCTAAGATTGCGTTGCGCTCGTCACAGTGCGGGCGCGTACCTTAAGTCTGTTAAGGAAAACAACAGTCCATGACGTACCATGGTGGACTGTGCTTTAGTCATGGAGGCACCGCGGCGCCCAGTGCGTGCGCGGCGGTTGCTGCCATGACCTATGATTTTTAGCCCTGTTCCTCACAACACAGGAGATCTTTGTGTCCGCTTCGAAACGTGGTGGCGTTAGCAGCCGTCAACGGCAATGGCCCAAGCGTGCGATGGCGTTTTTTGCGCTCATTGTCATCGTGGTTTATGCGCTGATATTTTTGACCGGTGATAAGTCACCAACACCCAAGCTCGGCATTGACCTGCAGGGCGGAACCCGCGTAACCCTGGTGCCGCAGGGCGAAGACCCCACCCAGGAACAGCTGCAGCAGGCGCGCACCATCCTCGAGCAGCGCGTGAATGGCATGGGCGTGTCCGGTTCTGAGGTCGTCATCAGTGGCTCCAGCTTGGTCATTACCGTCCCCGGTGAAGATGCCTCCCAGGCGCAGGCCGTGGGCCAAACCTCCCAGCTGTTGTTCCGCCCAGTGGGCGAGCAGCCGATGCCAGACATGGGCAAGCTTGAGAAGACCATGACGGATATGGCTAACCGGTGGGTTAAGTACGGGGTGGTAACTCCGGAGCATGCTGATCAGTCGCTGGCCTCCATCCATGAGGCACTCAACCAGAGTGCCGACGCCGCCCAGGGCGGCGATCAGAAGGACGAGGAGAAGGATGACAAGTCACCGGCTCCGACTGTGAGCGAAAAGCCGCTTCCGGACCCAGCGAACTCCCTTGAGGAAACTGAGCGCCGCGACAAGGTTACTGAGGTTCTGCTCAAGGACCGCCAGTCCGAAGACCCCACCGTGCAGACCGCAGCCTTGGGACTGATGACCTGTGATGCGGAATCCGATCCGCTGGCAGGTACCGACGACCCTGCAAAGCCCTTGGTGGCTTGTGATTACTCGAATCAGCAGCCCTATATTCTTAACCCGGCTCCGCTGCTGGACGGCATTGAAGATCCGAACGGAACTCGCCTGACCGGTAACGAGATTGATAACAACGCCCCGATTCAAGGCGGGCTCAATTCCCAGACTGGTCAGATGGAGATTAACTTCGCCTTCAAGACCGGCGATGGCCCCAATGGTTCGCAAACCTGGGCTACCCTGACCCAGGAGTACCTCCAGAAGCAGGTGGCTATCACCCTCGACTCCGCCGTGATTTCCGCGCCGGTAATCCAAGGCCCGACCCCGGTTGGTTCTGCCACTTCCATCACCGGTGACTTCACGCAGGAGGAGGCCCAGAACTTGGCCAATAACCTGCGTTATGGTGCGCTCCCACTGTCCTTTACCGGCGCTAACGGCGAGCCGGGGGGCACGGTAGAAACCGTTCCGCCATCGCTGGGCAAGGCAGCTCTTGAGGCAGCGCTCATCGCGGGCATCGTGGGCCTCATCCTGGTTTCGCTGTATTCCATCTACTACTTCCGTGCCCTGTCTTCGGTGGCTCTGTTGGTCCTCATCGCTACCTGCGTTCTGCTTTATGGCGCACTGGTTCTGCTGGGCCGGTGGATCGGTTACTCGCTTGATCTTTCCGGCATGGCGGGCTTGGTCATCGGTATTGGTGCCACCGCTGACTCCTTCGTCGTCTACTACGAGCGTATGAAGGATGAGCTCTTGAGCGGACGTACCTTCCGCTCCGCCACCCGCACTGGTTGGGAGCGTTCGCGAGCAACGATTGTCACAGGTAAGGCCGTGACCCTCATCGGCTCCGTCGTGGTCTATTTCTTGTCCATTGGCGCCGTCAAGGGTTTTGCCTTCACCATGGGCCTCACCACCATCTTCGACCTCGTCGTATCCTTCCTGATCATGGCACCGCTCATGCAGCTTCTTGGTAGCCGCCCAGCCTTTGCCAAGCCGTCGATGAACGGCCTAGGCGGTATTTACAACCTTGTGGAGGAACGCCGTGAACGCGGCTTTTATGCCAAACCGGCCAAGAAACCCGTCGCTACTGCTACGGATGAGGAGAAGTAACCATGGCTGTCGAAACTACTAACCGCAAGATTTCCCGTTTTGACCGTCTCTATGTGGACGGCAGTGGATTTGACTTCGTGGGCCGGGCTAAGACCTGGTACACCATCGCCGGCGTGCTGCTTATTGCCTCGATCCTGGCTATCGTACTTCGCGGCTTCAATCTGTCCCTTGATTTCGAGGGCGGCACGAAACTCAACATGCCTGCAGGCGATCTTTCTACTGAACAGGTAGAAGAAACCTTCACGGAAGCCACCGGTGTCACTCCGGAGCTGGTGCAGATTGTGGGCGCCGGTTCTTCGGAGACTCTGGAGATCACCTCCGAGCGCCTGTCGCAAGATGAGGTTAACCAAGCCCGCCAGGCTATCTTTGAGACCTACCAAGTCAAGGATGACAACGGCAAGCCGAGCCCGGATGCAATTGGCTCCTCGACGGTGTCGGAATCCTGGGGCTCATCGATCACCCAACGCATGGTTATTGCCATGGCGGTCTTCCTCGTGCTGGCTACCATCTATGTGGCGGTCCGCCTGCAGCGCGATATGGCTTTTGCCGCTATCCTCGCGCTCATCTTTGACGGTGTCTTCATCGCGGGCATCTACGCGCTCTTCGGATTCGAGGTGTCCCCGGCAGTCATCATCGGTCTGCTGACAGTCCTGACCTTCTCCCTCTACGATTCCGTCATTGTCTTCGACAAGGTGGATGAGAATACAACGGGGCTGGAAGGCCAACGCAAGAAGACCTACGCCGAGCTCACTAACTTGGCTGTCAACCAGACCGTGATGCGTTCCATCTCCACCTCGGTGATTTCGGCCTTGCCTATCATCGCGCTGTTCATCGTCGCCGTGTGGTTAATGGGCATTGGTACTTTGCGCGATCTGGCATTGGTTCAGTTCATTGGCGTTATTGAAGGTGTCTTTTCCTCCATCTTCCTGGCCACCACGTTGCTGGTGACCTTGTCGAATCAGCGCAAGAGCGTTAAGAAGCACAATGAGGTGGTCGCTGCCTACCGCGCCGAGGGGTGGACTGCAGAAGCAGAGGATGAGGATGCGCCGAAGGCAACACGCACCGTGGCATCCCCGGCCGCAGCTTCTGCACCAGCCGCAACACAGACCGAATCCGGGCCGCGTAGCGACGAGTCCGGTGGGGCGTCCTGGCGCCCTGGGCGCTAAGCCGTGCGTAGTCCATCATTCGCGGCGCTGTGTGCCGCGGTAGCTCTTACTGTGACCGCATGCGGGGCACAGGAAGGCGGCCTTGGCAAAGACACCCCGCCATCGCGTTTTGCGGTGCTGGCCGACGCCCCCATTGCCACCAGCAATGCAGCCACGGCGTGGGGGGATGCGGTGGGGGCGGCCCAGCTGGCTAGCCGTGTTTTCCCGGCGCTCTACGTACCGGGCCCGGCGGGGCAGATGGTCCCTAATTCAGATCTCGCCGATGCCGAGTTCTTTGCTGCCGAGGGTGAGGACGCTGGGGCGCACGTGGACTTCACGCTCACTGAGCAAGCACGTTTTGCTGACGGTGAAGCCGTGACCTGTGATGATTACCTTTTGGCCTTCACCGCCGGGCAGTTGAGCGAGATTTTCGGTTCCCACCTTCCCCTGATGGAGGAAGTGACAGAAGTGGAATGCGCGCCCCACAGCAAGAAATTCACCGTATGGTTTACACCTGATGCCGGCTCGCGGTGGCGGTATTTGTTTGGGCCGGGTTCGGTTGTCCCAGCACACGTGTTAGCCAAGCGGGCTGATATGAACCTCGAAGAACTCAATGCAGCTCTACATTCTCAGGACGTAGCTACTTTGCAGCCGGTAGCAGAGGCGTGGCGCTATGGTTTCTCTACGGAGCCTGGGCGCTTTGACCCGGAGTTACAGGTTTCCTTCGGTCCTTATCAAATCGAGCGCGTTGAGGATGACGGTGCCATTGTGCTCACCGCCAACGATAACTATTACGGCGATAAGCCGACCCTGCGCGAGATCCTCATGCTTCCGAGAAGCGCAGACGCTGCCGCGTTTGTTGCCTCAGATGAGCTCCGCGTTGCCGAGGCTGCCACCGCGTCACCGTCGTGGTTCGACCGGGATGCAGAAGGCAAGCCAGTAGAGGTGACGTCTTCGGCAGGAAGCCTGACAGACACCTTAGTATTCTCCGAGGCTGGGACCTTTTCTCAGCCCTGGGCACGCGCTGCCTTTGCGGCCTGTGTGGATGCACAGCACTTGGCGCAGGTCTCATCGAAGGAATCTGGCGTGGACGTCCCCGCTGTCACCGTCCGTACCGTGCGCAATGATGATCCGGTCGCGGCGCAGATGTCTTCGCTGACAACCGTTCCTGTAGACAATGCAACGGCATCCGGTCTGTCCGGCTACACCATCGGAGTGGGTTACCTCGGGCCTAACCCGCGTTATAAGGCGATGGTGGAGGAGCTCCGCGCCGCGTGCGAACCTGCGGGGATCATGGTGGAGGACCGTTCCGGCGAGCGGGTTTCCCGTGCGCAATTGGCCGCGGATCCTGCAACTGGGCAGCCGGAGATAGATGTCTACCTCGGCGCCGTGGACCCGATGCGTGAGCATTCCGCGCCGTCCTCTAGCGTGAAGCACGCGGCGGCGCTGCGGAATCTGGAGCAGGAATTGTGGGAGGAGCTGCCCTCTATTCCCATCGCCGCGCAGCCTCGCACATTCATTGTCGACCGCGCTGTCACCGGCGTGGTGCCCTACACTGGCCTTGCGGGTATCGGGTGGAACCTCGACCGTTGGAGCTATAACCCCACAACAGCAACTGAAACAAAGGAAGAGTCGTGAGCGAGATTTACGTCGCAGCAGCACAAGCCTTGAAGGATAAGGTGCGCCTTGTCCAGGATTTCCCAGAGGAGGGAATTCTTTTCGAGGATCTGACCCCGGTGTTGGCTGACGCAGATTCCTTCACCGTCGTTGTCGATGGCTTAGCAGAGGCCTGCAAGGAGCTCGGCGCAGACATGATCGGCGGCCTCGATGCACGCGGTTTCCTGCTTGGTTCAGCCGTAGCCTACAAGCTGGGACTAGGAATCTTGGCTATCCGCAAGAAGGGCAAGCTCCCACCGCCCGTCTTGACCCAGGAGTACGAGCTGGAATACGGCACTGCAGCACTGGAAATCCCCAGTAGCGGCATTGATATTGAGGGCAAGCGCATCGTGCTTGTCGACGACGTCCTCGCCACCGGCGGCACACTCCACGGCGCCACCTTGCTCTTGGAATCCGCTGGAGCTGAAGTCGTGGGCAACGTCGTGGTCCTAGAGGTCCAAGGACTTGAGGGGCGCGAGCGCCTGCAAGGTTCTCCGCTGATTGTGCTCAACCAGATGGGGACGAAGGACTAAGGTTGTATGCCTAAGCTACTTCGCGGAGGCAGACATGACGACTGAAAAGCAGGACAAGACTGCATGGCGGCCAGGCAGTGTGCGCGGCATGTCCGCGCGATTGGCCCGCTCCCTGACAGGTGGTCGCGTAAAGATCAATCCGGCTCTGGACCCGTTGATGTCGATCCACCGGGAATTTCACCCGAAGGCGGATGCGGAGCTGCTCAACAATGCCTACACCACGGCACAGCGTCTGCACGAAGGCGTTTTCCGCAAATCCGGCGAACCTTATATCACGCACCCGTTGGCGGTAGCGACAATTGCGGCTGAGATTGGTATGGACACCACGACTGTCGCGGCGGCTTTGCTCCACGACACAGTGGAAGATACTGACTATTCGCTGGAGGACCTCACCCGTGACTTTGGTCCCGAAGTGGCCCGGTTGGTCGACGGCGTAACGAAGCTTGACAAGGTCGCCCTCGGTGCCGCCGCGGAGGCAGAGACAATCCGCAAGATGATCGTGGCCATGGCCACCGACCCGCGCGTGCTCGTTATCAAGGTGTGCGACCGCCTGCACAACATGCGGACCATGCGCTTCCTGCCGCCCGAAAAGCAGGCGAAGAAGGCACGCCAGACTCTCGATGTCATTGCGCCACTGGCTCACCGCCTAGGGATGGCCAGCGTCAAATGGGAGCTTGAGGATTTGGCCTTCGCCATCCTGTACCCAAAGAAGTACGACGAAATCGTGCGCATGGTGGCGGATCGTGCTCCCTCACGCGATCGAGCGCTGAAGGAAATCAAGGCCCAGGTAGGCCAGGCTCTCAAGGCTAATGGTATTGAGGCCGAGGTCATGGGGCGCCCGAAGCACTACTGGTCGATTTACCAGAAGATGATCGTGCGCGGCCGCGACTTCGCGGAGATTTTTGACCTCGTGGGAATCCGCATCCTCGTCGATGACATCAATTCCTGCTACGCGGCCATTGGCGTGGTGCACTCGCTGTATCAAGCTCTTCCAGGGCGCTTCAAGGATTATATTTCCTCTCCGCGATTCGGCGTATACCAGTCACTGCACACCACCGTGATTGGGGCCGGCGGTTCCACCCTTGAGGTGCAGGTGCGCACGCACGAGATGCACTATAACGCGGAGTTCGGCGTGGCCGCCCACTGGCGTTATAAGGAAACTAAGGGCAAGAACTCGGGCCACCAAGAAGAAGTGGACCAGATGGCGTGGATGCGTCAGCTGCTGGATTGGCAGAAGGAAGCTGCAGATCCCAACGAGTTCTTGGATTCGCTGCGCTATGACCTGACAGCCAAGCAGATTTTTGCCTTTACCCCCAAGGGTGACGTGGTCAATCTGCCCGCGGGGTCCACCCCTGTGGACTTCGCCTATGCGGTGCATACCGAGGTCGGCCACAGGTGCATCGGCGCAAAGGTCAACGGCAAGCTCGTGGCTCTAGAATCGGAGCTGAAGTCCGGCGATAAGGTCGAGATTTTTACCTCAAAGGATCCGAATGCTGGCCCCTCGCGGGATTGGCAGGAATTCCTCGTATCGCCTCGGGCGAAGACGAAGGTGCGGCAGTGGTTTGCCAAAGAACGCCGTGAAGAGCACCTCGAGGCCGGGCGCGATGCCTTGGCTGCTGAGGTGCAGCGCGGCGGCTTGCCCATGCACCGCCTGTTTACCGCCAGCTCCATGAAGCAGGTGGCTGAGCAGCTGCACTATCCCGATGTGGATGCACTCTATACCGCTATTGGCGCGGGTCACGTGTCGGCACAGCACGTTGCCAACCAGCTCATGGCCCTGTTCGGGGACCAAGACGATGCCGTCGATGCCTTGGCTTCGCGTACCCCACTGAGCGAATTGGAGAACTCCCGTGCTCAGCACACGAAGGATTCCGCAACTGGTACCGGCATCTTGGTGGAGGGCAGCCCAGACGTCATGGCCAAGTTGGCGAAGTGCTGCCAGCCGGTGCCTGGTGACGCCATCTTTGGTTTCGTCACCCGCGGCGGTGGCGTGTCTGTCCATCGAGCGGACTGCACCAATGCCGAAAAGTTGAAGTCCGAGCCGGAGCGCATGATGCAGGTGGAGTGGGCCGGCGGGCCGAAGTCCTCCGGTGCATTCGCCGCAACCTTGCAATTGGAGGCCATCGACCGCCAAGGCCTGCTTTTTGAGCTCACGCGAATTTTCAGCGAGCAGAGCCTCAATGTGCTGTCGATGACGTCCAATCGCGGTGATGATCACATCGCGACCGTGCGCTTTTCCTTCTCGGTTTCCGATACCAAGCAACTGGGCCAGCTCATGACAACGTTGCGCAACACGGAGGGTGTCTTCGACGTTTATCGCGTCACCGCCTAACCCGCCACCCCTGATTCGGGGGTGCGTGGCTGAACTCAAGGTTGCGCCTGGGTGAAACCGTAGAAGATCCTACGTAAACCCGCTGGTGGTGGTCTCAGCATGCGCTGCGCCATTGTGATGTATGCGTTATAAACACGTGGACAAGATTCCTCTCATTCTCAGGAGAACCACGTGAACTTCCGTCGCTTTGGCCAGCTGTTGGCCGCCACCACCGTTACCGCCGTTGCTATCTCCGGCGCACCTGTCTTCGCCGCCGAGGCTGATCAAGTGACCTTCTCCGTCACTAACTTCACCGACTTCCACGGCCACCTTGAGCTGGCTGAGGAGTTCGACAAGGACACTAAGGAATTGAGCGGCTACACCGAGATGGGTGCTGCTCGCATGGCTGCGCTCATCAAGGCCGTCAACAAGGATCAGGAGTACGCCCTGACCTCCGCCGGTGATAACGTTGGCGGCTCCGCCTTCGTGTCTGCAATTTCTGAAGACAAGTACACCAACGAGGCCCTCAATACCATGAACCTCGATGTCACGGCTGTGGGCAACCACGAGTTCGACAAGGGCACCGATGACCTGATGGGCCGTATCAAGGACCAGTCCAACTTCCCGATCCTGGGAGCCAACGTCACCAAGGATGGCAAGCCCCTGCTCGATGCTTCCTTCGTCAAGGAGGTAGACGGTGTGAAGGTCGGCTTCGTTGGCACCGTTACCACCAACACCAAGTACAAGGTGTCCGCCGCCTCCATCCCAGGTGTCGAGTTCTCCGACCCCGTCGAGGCCACCAATAAGGAAGCCAGCCGCCTGAAGGAATCCGGCGAGGCCGAGGTTGTGGTGGCGCTCATGCACGAGGATGCTCAGCAGTTCGCGCAGGGCTTCAACAAGGATGTGGATATCCTCTTTGGCGGTGATACTCACGTCAAGACCCAGGGCGAGGTTGCTCGTGAGGACGCACTGCCGCTGTACTGGGCACAGGGCTACGAGTACGGCAAGGTGCTTAACGACGCCGACATCACCTACGACAAGGCCGAGAAGAAGATCACCAAGATTGATCTCAAGCAGTACGACGTGGCCGACGCAGATGTCTTCGCTCAGCTGCAGGGCCTCGAAGACGACCCCGAGGTAGCTAAGGTTGTCGAGGAAGCAAAGAAGGTAGCGGAGATTGAGGGTGCCAAGACTGCTGGTACCACCGAGAAGGCCATGTACCGCGGTTCTGATGAGGGCAAGGACACCGGTACCAACCGCGGTGTGGAGTCGACCCTCAACAACTTTATTGCCGATGGCCAGCGCTATGCTCTATCTAAGCAGACGGACAAGGACATCGAAATCGGTGTCATGAACGCAGGCGGTGTGCGCGCCGACCTCAAGCAAGGTGATGTTTCCTACCAGGACATCTTTGCCGTTCAGCCATTCGGTAATTACGTGATCACCGCGGAGGTTAGCGGCGCAGACTTCATTACCGCGTTGGAGAACCAGTGGAAGCCTGGCCAGTCCCGCCCGCGCCTGGCTCTGGGCCTGTCCAACAACGTCACCGTTGTCTACGACCAGAAGGCTGAGCAGGGCAAGCGCGTTAAGTCTGTCACCATTAACGGTGAACCGATTGACCCGGAGAAGAACTACAGCATTGCTCTGTCCTCCTTCCTTGCCTCCAGCGAGACGGAGGCCGGCGGCGATGGCTTCTTCGAGCCCGGTTCCATCAAGAACCGCAATGACGTTGGCTACATGGACACCCAGGCGATGATTGACTACATCGCTTCCGGCGAGTCCAAGGTTCGCACCGGCCAGGGCCAGATTGGTGCCCACGTGTCTGGTGACCTGAAGCCGGGGGAGGAGATCACAGTCGACCTTTCCTCCCTGAACTACTCCAACGCAGAAGAGCCACAGGCTAAGAAGGTCACCGTTGCACTGGGTGACGCTAAGGCCGAGGCAGACATTGACAACGCAGCACAGCCCGGTGACGAGCAGTTCGGTGAGCGCGGCCGCGCGACCGTCAAGCTCACACTCCCGGAGAAGCTGGTGGGCGATGAGAAACTGCACATCACTACCGATGCTGGTACTGAAGCAGTTCTGCCGCTGTTCCTAGACGGCAATGACGGCTCTCAGGACGGCGGTTCTGCCAAGGACGTAGGGTCCTCTATCGGCTTGGGCGTGGGAATCTTTGCCGCAATCGCGGCTGCTATCGCAGCCGTCATTGGTGCCATTAACATGCCGGTAGCAGCTCTCCCAGCTCCGGTACAGCAGTTAATTGAGCAGCTGCGCAAGCAGTTCAACATCTAGTCACTTCTGATGTACAGGCCCGCACTACGGTGCGGGCTTTAGCTTTTTCTTCCGGAAGGTAGGGTAGTAGGGTGTGGATACACTGAGGCTTTTTGGACGCGAGGCAATGTATCAGCTCGGCATTGAGCTTCACCGCATCCCCCTGGTGATGCTCGCAACGCTGGGTATCTATCTGGCCTTCATGGTCCTGGTCAAGCTTTTCGGCAGCCGTGTTCTGACGTCCATCACTGCCTCTGACGCCGTCATCATCATTATGTTTGGTGCGGTCTCTGGCCGCGTCATCGTGGGAAACCCGCCGACGCTCGCCGCCGGCATCATTGGACTTTTCACCCTGATGCTTTTGGAGGCCGCATTCGGTACCTTCCGCCAACTGGTGACGTGGTCACGGTTCATCGACCGCAAGCCAGTCTTGCTCGTGTACAAGGGGCAGCTGCAAGAAGACAATATGAGTTTCGCCCACATTACCGAGAGAGACGTCAATTCCGCAGTGCGCAAAGCTGGCCTGGGCCGGCGCAGCGATGTGCAGCTGATGATTTTGGAGCCAACCGGCCAAATTTCCGTCATCCGTCGAGGCCAGCTTGTTGATGCCTCCGTGTTCAAGGACGTCCTCGGCGCCGAGCGCATCGAGGAAGTGGATGAACCGGACTAGCCTGTATGTTCTGGCTTCTTGAGAAATTGAGTGCTTAAGAAGCCGCATCGACCCTATCGGGGGCGCCGTATCTGGTGGGACGGAAAACCAAAAACTCCTCCTGCGCGGAGTGCGCAAGAGGAGTGTACGGAGCCAGTGGCTTACTTGGTGCCGGCGAGCTTGTCGCCGAGACGCATAGCGTCATCCATGGCGCCGATGATGGAGGTGACGACCTTGATCCACTCGCGGATCTCCTTTGGGCTGATGTTGCCCTCATCGTCGGAGGAGAGAGCGAAGAAAGCCTTGGAGGAGCTGTCATCCTCAACCGGGGCTGCGGAAGCAACTGCGGTACCGGAGAAAGCGATGGTTGCAGCGGTGGCAGCAGCAACGATGGACTTACGGGAGAAGAACTTCATGGTGTGGTCCTAATCTGATTCGAATGTGAACGGAAAGTCTGAGCTATTCGGTCTGACTTACTTAGCGAAGTTCTTGTTGTAGAAAGCGAAGACGGTGCCCAGAGCGCCGATGATAGCGGTGAAGACAGCGATCCAGTCGCGGATCTCACGCGGGCTCATGTCGGAGATGGAGGAACCCTCGGAGTCGTTGGAGGAAGAGGAAGAAGACTCCTCGTCCTTGTCCTTGTTCCCGTCCTTGCCGTTGTTGGTGTTGTTCTTGCCCTCAGACTCAGGAGCGTCCTTGCCGGCGTCCTCGTTGGTGTTGGTGTCGTTGGTGGTGTCGTTTACCGCGGCGGTGTCATCGTTGGTGGTCTCAGCGGTAGCAACGGTCACGCCGGACAGGGAAACGGTAGCGGCGGTAGCGGCAGCAACAAGTGCCTTACGGGAGAAGAGCTTCATTCTCGTTCCTTAGGTATCTCGGGAATTTCAAAGACCTCACAGATGCTACTGAGGCACTACGCGTTTTGCAAGGGTTCTACCATTCGAATAGCGAGTCTGAAGGTCTGCTGACTGTCGCATGTGAGCTGGGTTTATCACGATATGACGCCTTTGGGCGAAGAATGCTTTGCTAAATGAACAGCTCAAGGCTAAGAAATTCTTAGACCGTGATGGATGGTGAGGGACGGGAAAGGAAAAGCCCCGCTCACTGAACGTGTGCGAGGCTGATCACCGTAAAGGGGGTAAAACTTAGCTTTCGATGGTGGCCTTGGTGATGCGAACCTCTTCAGCAGGTTCACCATCGGATTGTCCATCCTTGACGCCCTTAGCGGCAATGGCGTCGATGGTCTTCTGGCCCTTCTCCGTCAGGTTGCCAAAGTAGGTATAGGCAGGCGGAAGCTGCGAGTCCTTGTAGTTAATGAAGAACTGGGAACCATTGGTGTCTTCACCGGCGTTAGCCATGGCGATGGAACCCTTCGGGTACAGAGCCGGCTGGGCCATTGCTGTGTCGTCAGCTTCATCGGTGGGGTATTCATTAGCAAACTGGAAGCCAGGTCCGCCGGAACCCTTGCCGGTGGGATCACCGCACTGCAGGACGAAGATGCCGCCATCAGTCATGCGGTGGCACACGGTGTCGTCGTAGTACTTTGCCGAAATCATGTCTGTAATCGCGTTGACGGTGCACGGAGCTAGGGAGCGATCAAGAGTCATTTCAATATCGCCTTGCTTGGTGGCGAAGTTGACGGTCACCTCACCCTTGGCAGGAATGCCCTTGCCCTGCGGGGTGGGGACCTCACGGGAAGCGTCGCCGGTCTCGGGGTATTCGCAGGTGACGGTCTCACCAAGGGGCTTAGCGCGCTTGCCACTCAAAGCCTGGGCAGTGGGGGCTTCGGTGGTGGTGTTCGCAGCCGAGCTTTCCTCGGCCTGAATCTCCTCCTCCTCTGATGAGCGCGTTGACAGGAACCAGATACCGCCAACGAGAGCGATAATGACCACGGCCGCCATGAGCACAACGCCCAGTGGGCGGCTCTTTTGTTTGCGGTCACGGGACTTCAGCTCGCGATCGAGCTGATTGAGCGCATCATCCAAGCGCTGGCTGTTAGTAGACACCTATGTTTCCTTCACTGTGGTGGTTCACAAACTTTCGACCCACTCATCCTAACCGCACCGTTGTTCACCGTGGCGAGCCGCCCCGCGGGTCAGTACGCTTGGGTGCCATGGCTACAACGAATTTTCAGAATAAACCCGTCGAAACCAACGCAGAGCTTCCCAAGGTTGGTGACGCCCTGCCGGACTTCACCCTCGTGGGAACCGACTTGGCAGAGCTGACTAATGCTGACTTCGCAGGCAAGCGCCTGGTGGTGTCCTGCTTCCCATCCGTGGACACCGGCGTGTGTGCGGCACAGCTGCGCAAGTTCAACGAAGAGGCAGCTGGTCTAGAGAACACTGTTGTCCTGTCCATCTCCCGCGACCTGCCTTTCGCGCAGGAGCGTTTCTGCGCTGCAGAAGGCATCGAGAACGTCGTCAGCGCTTCTGATTTCCGCTCTGATTTTGCCGATAAGCTCGGTCTCGTCCTGGAAGGCTCCCCGCTCAAGGGCCTATTCGCCCGCGCGGTCATCGTCACCGACGCCGAGCACAAGGTGACCTACACCGAGCTGGTTCCGGAGGTCACGACCGAGCCGGACTACGACGCAGCTTTGGCAGCTCTCAAGTAATGAGCGCTCCCGAAATCTACGGTTTCGCCGCTGGGCCCTATAAAACCAACACCTATGTGGTGGCTAACGGTTCCCGGGCGTTCATCGTGGACCCAGGGATGCATACGCGCGAGAAGCTTGAGCAGCTCGCGCGTGAGAAGTCCTTGGAGTTTGAAGCCGTCGTGCTCACCCACGGCCACATTGATCACACGCGCGACGCTGCCGAGTTTGACCTACCGGTCTACATCCACCCGGACGACGCGTTCATGCTGGTGGATGGCTCCGGTGTGTCCCCCGAGTCGCAGATGCTCTTTGCTGCCGCCTCCATGAAGCAGGTAGCGGACCGCCGCGACTTGATCGATGGAGAAACGTTGAGTCTTGTCGGCCTTGAATTTGATGTGCTCCATGCACCGGGCCATTCCCCGGGATGCGTCATCCTCGTGGCTGAGGGGATTGCCCTGACGGGCGACGTGCTATTTAAAGGCTCCATTGGACGCACCGACTTGCCACACTCCGACCACGCCGCGATGCAGCGTTCACTGCGCGGTCCGGTGTGGGGTCTTGATGACTCCCTTGCTATCTTGCCGGGCCACGGCCCGACGACGACCATGCGTCGTGAACGCGCGACTAATCCGTTTCTACGCGCAGCAGGGGATGTACTCTAAAGGGCGTGAGTGATAAGAAGCAGTTCAAAGCCCTGTCCGCGCCTAAGGGTGTGCCGGACTACGTCCCGCCGCAATCGGCCATCTTTGCCAAGGTCCGTGAGGCCTTCGTACATCAGGCACACCTGTCCGGCTTCCAGCACATCGAACTCCCCGTCTTTGAGGACACATCGCTCTTCGCCCGCGGCGTAGGGGAGTCCACGGACGTGGTGTCGAAGGAGATGTATACCTTCGCCGATCGTGGTGATCGTTCCGTGACGCTGCGACCAGAGGGCACCGCGGGTGTCATGCGCGCGGTCATTGAACACAACCTTGACCGCGGTCAGCTTCCGGTGAAGCTCAACTATTTCGGCCCCTTCTTCCGCTACGAGCGCCCGCAGGCGGGCCGTTACCGTCAGCTGCAGCAGGTCGGTGTGGAGGCCATCGGCGTGGATGATCCGGCGCTGGATGCCGAGATTATTGCCTTGGCGGATCGCTCCTACCGCAGCCTAGGCCTGAGCCAATTCCGCCTTGAGTTGACCAGCTTGGGTGACCACGACTGCCGCCCGGCCTACCGCGAGAAGCTGCAGGAGTTCCTGTTCAAGCTGGATCTAGACGAGGACACTAAGGCCCGCGCGGAGCTCAATCCCCTGCGCGTGCTCGATGACAAGCGCCCAGAGGTCCAGGAGCAGCTTGTTGATGCTCCCTTGATGCTTGACCACCTCAATGCCGAGTGCCGCGAGCACTTTGAAACGGTCACCGGCCTGCTCGATGACATGGGCGTGCCCTACACCATCAACCCGCGCATGGTCCGCGGCCTCGACTATTACACAAAGACCTGTTTCGAATTCGTCCACGATGGCCTTGGCGCGCAGTCCGGCATCGGTGGCGGCGGCCGCTATGATGGCCTCATGGCCCAGCTTGGTGGGCAGGAACTGTCCGGAATCGGCTATGGCCTTGGCGTAGACCGCACCATTCTGGCCCTCGAGGCTGAGGGAGTCGAGCTCGAGGGTGTCGACGAGCGCGTGGCCGTCTACGGTGTGGCCTTGGGAGCTGCGGCGAAGCAGAAGATGGTCAGCATCATCAATGACTTGCGTAAGGCCGGCATTGCTGCCGATATGTCCTTCGGCGACCGTGGCCTTAAGGGAGCGATGAAGGGCGCTGATCGTGCCAACGCCCGCTTCGCACTCGTCCTCGGTGACCAAGAGCTAGAGGCTGGCTCCGTGGCGCTCAAGGACCTGCGCGCGCACGAGCAGCGCGACGTCCCTGTGGGGGACATCGTCAACCAGCTCCGTCAGCTGGTTTAGCACTCCACCTGGGAGACGGTAAAGCCCATCGTCTTCGCTAGGCCGCCGAGCGAGGTCTCCTTGTACTTGGAGAGCATGTCGCGTCCGGTTTCGGCCATGGTGCGGACCGCGTTGTCGAGGGTGACATGGTGCGTTCCCTCACCCATGCGCGCTAGGCGAGCGGCGTTAATGGATTTGACGGCGCCAATAGCGTTGCGCTCGATACAGGGGATCTGCACCAGGCCGCCAACAGGGTCGCAGGTCAGGCCGAGGTTATGCTCAAGCGCGATCTCGGCGGCGTTTTCCACCTGCTCCGGGGTTGCACCGAGCAGCTCAGCCATACCGGCCGCCGCCATGGAGGAGGCGGAGCCCACCTCACCCTGGCAGCCCACCTCGGCGCCGGAGATGGAGGCATTGGACTTGATGATGATGCCAACGGCACCCGCAGTGAGCAGGTAGCGGCGGGCATCGGCGCGCGTGAAGTCCGCCATAAAGTCGCGGGCATAATGGAGCACCGCCGGGATGATCCCACAGGCGCCATTCGTCGGTGCAGTAATGACGCGGCCGCCGGCGGCATTCTGCTCGTTGACGGCGAGCGCGTAGAGGTTTACCCATTCCATTGCGGAAAAGCCACAAGACTCGTCGTCCTGCTTGGCCAACAACTGTTGGTACATCTGCGGCGCACGGCGGTTGACACGGAGGCCACCAGGCAAGATTCCCTTGGTGGAAATTCCCTCGGTCACGCATTCGCGCATGATGTCCCACACAAGGTCGAGGTGTTGGTAGACGTAGTCGAGTCCGCCTTCTTCGCGGTGCAGGACTGCCTCATTGGCGGCGACGATTTCCCAAATGTCCATGTCGTTGGCCGCGCACAGGTGAAGCAGGTGCTCACCCGATTGGAACTCATAAGGAACGGCGTCCTCGGCGGTCGCCGCAGCGACACCGGCCGGAACTCCAGTGTCGGTTTCGAGCTGGGCGTTGTACTCCTCGCGGGACAGAATGAAGCCGCCGCCGACGGAGAAGTACTCCGTGTTCTCGGCGAGGATGGAGCCGTCTTCGTCCCAGGCAGTGAAAATCAGGCAGTTCGGGTGTTCTGGCACCGGCTCGTTGTTGAACTCAATGCTGTACTGCACCTTACCTGCAGGGCCTGAGATGGAGCCCTCGCTGGGGATGAAGGCATCAGCGCGCGGCTCGGCGTCGAGCGGCACCGACAGTGGGTCCCAACCAGCAAGGCCCAAAATTACGGCGCGATCTGTAGCGTGGCCGCGGCCGGTAGCAGAGAGCGAGCCGCGCAGTACGACGTGGACCTTTGCAGGGTGTTCATCCAGTGTCTCGAGGAAAGCCTTGGCGGCGCGCATGGGGCCGACGGTATGAGAGGAGGAAGGGCCGATGCCGATGGAGAAGATATCGGTCACGCTAATTGTCATGTGGGGTCAAACCTCCTTAGAAGCGTTAAATAAGTTACGCTTTACGATAGTACCGAGAGGCCTCCATAGCTGCTTAGTCCGGTTGGCCGTCGTGGCGGGAGAGGATTTCGCGGAAACCTGCAGGATCCGAATCCAGTATGTCTTCGGAACTGTCCTGGGGCGTTTCCTGCGTTTCGCTGAGGGTGCCCGTAAGCCCAGCGACCCGGTCGAGCGGGCGCACCATGAGATCCGCTAACTCCCTAGCGGCACGCTCGATGCGCCTTTCATTACGCGCGCCCTCCGCGGTGCCATAATCCTCCGTGGCTTGGAAGACGCCGGTGGGGACCACCGTGGCGTGCAGGTAATTGAGTAGAGGCCGCAGGGCAT
This sequence comes from Corynebacterium sp. HMSC072D12, assembly GCF_001813925.1. Classification (NCBI taxonomy): domain Bacteria; kingdom Bacillati; phylum Actinomycetota; class Actinomycetes; order Mycobacteriales; family Corynebacteriaceae; genus Corynebacterium; species Corynebacterium sp. HMSC072D12. Next base: position 70,411 of record NZ_KV814411.1, on the reverse strand, counting down.
AGTCCAGGACCAGCGCATGCCGGCTGGAGCCGCCCGTGGCCGCGATAAGGGTAGGAAGCCCCTCCAAGGAATGCGGCTCCAAGGTGTCGAAGAACATCTTGAACAGGCCCGAGTAGCTTCCTTGGAACACGGGACTGACTGCGATGAGACCGTCGGCATTCAGCACGGCGGACTGTGCCGCCTTCAGACGAGGCGTGGGCGAGACCCAGTTGGTCATGGCCTCGGCCAGCTCGCCCGCGAGTTCGCGTAGCTCCACGACGGTGATGTCCACGCCTTCACCCCGGGCGGTGACATGGGCGGTGGTGGCGGATGAGAGGGCGTCACCAAGCGCGCGCGTCGACGACGGCAAGGACAGCCCAGCCGTAACAACCACGAGTGAGCGCATTTATTTCTCCTCTCCAGGGCTGACCAGCGCGTGTGGGGGATAGGAGCCAAGCGTGGCGTGCGTCGGTGGGTCAGAAGGTACATGATCTGGGCGGCGTTCCTCAAAGCGGCGGCGCAGTTCCGGCACGACCTGGGTGCCGAGGATTTCGATCTGTTCTAGCACCACTTCTTGCGGCAGTCCGGCGTGGTCGATGAGGAAAAGCTGGCGTTGATAGTCACCAACCCAATCAGCAAACTGCAGCGTGCGCTCCACCACTTGCTCCACGGTGCCTACCGTTAAGGGGGTTTGAGCCGTGAATTCTTCCAGGGAAGGACCGTGGCCGTAGACCGGAGCGTTATCGAAGTAGGGGCGGAAGAAATCCTTCGCCTCCTGCTCAGTAGACCCGATGAAAACGTGCCCGCCGAGGCCCACGATGGCCTGATCGGCACGGCCGTGCCCATAGGATTCATAGCGGTTGCGGTAGAGGTTCACCATCTTCGCGGTGTGTTCCTTGTTCCAGAAGATGTTGTTGTGGAAGAAGCCATCGCCATAATAGGCAGCCTGTTCGGCAATCTGCGGGGAGCGGATGGAGCCGTGCCAGACAAAGGGCGGGATACTGTCGAGCGGCGCCGGTGTGGCGGTGAATCCCTGGAGAGGGGTACGGAACTTTCCTTGCCAGGACACGACGGGCTCACGCCAGAGACGGCGCAGCAAGTGATAATTCTCCACCGCGAGGGGGATGCCCTCGCGGATGTCCTTGCCAAACCACGGGTAGACCGGGCCAGTGTTACCGCGGCCCAGCATCAGGTCGATGCGCCCGTCGGCGAGGTGCTGGAGAAAGGCGTAGTCCTCCGCGAGGCGGACGGGGTCGTTGGTAGTGATCAGCGTGGTGGCAGTGGAGAGTTGAAGGTTCTTTGTCTGTGCCGCGATATAGGCCAGGTGAGTGGTGGGTGCCGATGGGACGAAAGGTGGGTTGTGGTGCTCGCCGGTGGCGAAAATATCGAGCCCTACCTCCTCCGCCTTGAGCGCGATTTCCGTTATCGCGCGGATGCGCTCGGCCTCGGTGGGGGTGCGGCCGGTGGTGGGGTCTTGCGTGACGTCACCAATGCTGAAAACTCCGAATTGCATGCCAATCTCCCTTCTGTGACGTGTCAACAATAATGTACCAGGAGATTATTCCCATTCGAGGGCGTCGACCAACACTGCGAGATCTCCCGGTGTCGCGATAGCCAGCGGACGCTGCGAAGCCTTTCCATGCTCGGTGAGGAGGACTGCGCTGGCACGGACGCCATCTACGGTGGCCTCTGTGAGAGCATCGATAACCTCTTGCGCGCTGGCTGTGCGGGGCAGAAACTCGGCGCGGTCCTTCTTCTCGGCGAATTCCAGAACGGCGCTAATCGACGCCGCATTGACCACGCCATCGTCTCCCAAATCAGCCGCAATCCACCGGGCGATGACGTTGGTCGTCAGCAGCGCCTGGTAAGTCCCCGAATCATAGATAGGGATCTGCGAATAGCCGGTCTGGTTAATGAGCCGTAAGGCCTCCATGATTGGGGTTTCGGGGGCAAGAATGGTTACGTCACGGTCAGAAAGAAGGGACTGCGCTGTAGGCGGATCCGTGAGAAGGCGCTGCAGGTTTTCCAGCTGCGTGACGACCTGTGGGTGTGGGGTAGCGATGGGTGCGCCGTCGAAGTAGCGGCCATGGGCAATGGCATTGCGCAGGTTACCAAAGTCCTTCAGCTGTTCCGCTTGGCGCTTGCCCAACAGATGTTTGTCGTGTGCGCGATCAACAATCCACCAGAAAGAATCTGAATTCTTCGCCCCAATTGCCTGGCGGAGAAATTGTTCAATGTCGTTGAAGGCGGAAAAGAATCTGGCCAGGGAGTTATCGCTCATGAAGCCCCAGTGTACGGATTTGGCAGTGCGTGCTGAGTCCGGTCGCTAAAACACAATCACCGCGAGGACCCCGGTTGTTGGGGCACTCGCGGCGATAGGGCACTATGTGCTGTGCGCGTGTGATGCGCTGAAGCTTTAGAAGGCGACGCGCAGGATAGAAACCGTCACGGCTGCGATGGCTGCCGCTGCCGGGAGGGTGATAACCCACGCGAGGGCGATCGGCTTCATCAGCTTCCAGTTGGCGGCGCGGTTTACGATGCCGACACCCAGGACAGCGCCGATGAGGATGTGGGTCGAGGAGACCGGCAGGCCCAAGAGGGACGCTGCCATGACGACGGCAGCGGCGGCCAGTTCAGCGGCGAAACCGGAGGAGGGGTGCATCTGAGTCAGGCCCGAACCGACCGTCTGGATAACGAAGCGGCCGATGAACCAGAGGCCAGAAATCAGGGCGATACCCATGGCCACCATGACCGGGAGAGGGACAGTGACTTCATCGGAAATCTGGTTCGTCCGCAGGACGTCGAAGACGGCGGCGAAGGGGCCAATAGCGTTAGCGATATCGTTCGAGCCATGTGAGAACGCGAAGGCCGAAGCAGTAAAGACCTGCATCCACGAGAAGAGAAGGAAGGTCGAGCGTGACAGGGACTTCTTCTTCAGGGAGCGGGCGAAGATAAACACAGCCATCCAGACCACGGCGCCTACCATGCCCATAACCAGGAAGTTCTCCAGGGTGGAGAAGTCAACGCCGGTGTTCTTCAACCCCTTGAAAAGCATCATCGCGGAAATAATGATGGCGCCCAAAGCAGCCAGCAGTGGGACCCAGTTCTCCAGGGCGCGGTGCGCATTGATGTCCTCAAGATCCTTGTTGAGGTTATGCAAGTCCCGGTAGTAGTCGGACTCGAGAGCCTCTGGGTCATAATCATCTTCCGCTGTGAGAGCAGCATCACGAGCCATGGCGTTGGTGTAGGAAATCTGCTGCAGCTCATTCATGCGCTCGAAGCGGGTCTTGTGCTCCTTGCGTAGTGCCGAGCGACGAACCTTGATCTCACGCAGGCGTTCGTCCGCAGCGTCGTTGTACACCAAGATGGAGGACTTGATCCACTTGAAGAGAAGGAAGGCGGCAATGCCACCAAGAACTGGGGAAAGGACCCAGGAGAAGGCAATGGTGCCGATTCCGCCCCACTGCACCATGTCCATGCCACCCTTGCCGGTGATGAAGCCGACGGTCAGTGCAGCGCCGACGATACCGCCGACGATGGAGTGGGTCGTAGAAACCGGCCAGCCCATCCGGGTGGCGACGAGTAGCCAGATGGCGGCACCTAGGAGCGATGCCATCATGATGTAGACGAACTCCATCGGGTCTAGACCGTCAATTGCATCAAGGTCCACGATGCCGGAACGGACGGTATCCGTCACCTCACCGCCAGCGAGGATGGCACCGGATACCTCGAAGACTGCAGCGACCGCGAGGGCCTGCTTCATCGACAAGGTTCCTGCACCCACGGAGGTACCGAAGGAGTTGGCGACGTCATTGCCGCCAATGTTGAAGGCCATGAATAGGGCGAAGATGATCGCTGTAATCAGGACTACGCGATTAGCCCCCTCAGCAACTTCTCCGTTGCTCCAAATGATGAAGAAGATCAGCGTGACAGCGGTGATGGCGCCGAAGAACAAGTGCCAAATCCAGTCCTTGTTCTTGCCATTCATCGATTCGAGGTCAGGCATCGTCGGCGTGGCGGTGCTCAAAACGTCGTTCCTTTCATGAAGAGAACGCTGCGTGATGAGGAAGCGCGGGCTGCCGCAGGCAGGGCGAATGCGCCGTGAAAGCAGGGGATAATGTGCCTGTCGCGGTGCAGGGTGATGGCATCACGCACGGTTCTTTTATGCTTTTAAAGACAGAGCGGATCCCACCACAATCCGGCGGGAACTTGATCAGGGTAAAGCATCAAGATTGCCGGCAGGTAAACACTTCATGTATTTGAATTTAATCTGCACTTTTCTGGCACATTTGGGGGTGGTGCGACCTTTCATCGGCCGCACTAGCACCTTTTAAGCGCAGTATTAAGACTTATAGACGCCTCGGCCCAAGGTATCGCACTGTTCCATCTTGCCGGTGTTATATCCAGCGAGGAAGGCCTGAGCGCGGTCCTCGGAGGAGCCGTGCGTCCACATGTCCGGGCGTACTTCGCCGCCCGAGCGGCGCTGGATGTTGTCATCGCCTACAGCACGAGCGGTGTTCACGGCATCGGTTACTTGTTGTTCAGTAATCGTTTCGAGCAAAGCGTCTTCGCCCTCATCGGCGTAGTGCGCCCAGAGGCCGGCATAGCAATCAGCTTGCAGCTCAATCTTCACAGCGTTGGAATCCTCGCCAGGCTCGTTGTAATTGGACAAGCTGAGCGTGCCTTCCAGTTTTTGAATGTGGTGGCCAAATTCGTGGGCCACGATGTACATCTGGGCCAGAGGAGCATTCTCGCCGCCGAAATTGCGGAGCTGATCAAAGAAGGCGGTGTCGAAGTAGGCCGACTCATCCGCAGGGCAGTAGAACGGGCCCGTAGCGCCTGAAGCCTGGCCGCAGCCCGACATGGTGGTGTTGTTGAAGATGACGCGGCCCGGCTCGACGTACTCGATGCCTGCCTGATCCGGCAACTGCTGGGCCCAGACCTTGTCGACGGACTGGGCGGCGAACATGACGCGGCAATCGTCGTACTTATTGCCGTCCTCAGCAGTTTGGCAGTGCGCAAATGCGTCTTCGCCGCTTTCCTCTGGTCCCACCTGGGTCTGGTCGGTCTGGGGATCGCTTTCGGTGATGGCGCCGGGATCGCCGCCGAGGAGTAGATAGAGACCAATGAGAAGGAGAGAGCCAATGCCGCCGCCGGTAGCGATCATGCCGCCGCGGCCTCCACCGCCGGAGCTAGCTCGCTTACCATCAAAATTGGCGCCAGATTTAAAAGTCATGCCAGAGATTTTGCCACAAGCCGTAGGTGCTGTCTGCTCGATAAGTGGACTGCTGTTAAGCACACGGTGCTCACCCTAGCGCTGTGCAAGTCCGGTGTGGGCGGTAGACTTGGGCCGTTCAAGTACTTGCATCCCTCGGCGCGTGCTGTCTACGCGTGGCGTGTGTGGGTGCGAGCGTCAACAATGAGAAGGGATTGAACGAGAGTGCTGCGTACACATTTGGCAGGCGAACTGCGCAAGGAGATGGCAGGGGAGACCGTCACCCTGACGGGTTGGGTCGCTCGCCGTCGCGACCATGGCGGTGTTATCTTCATTGATCTGCGTGACCGCTCTGGCGTTGCCCAGGTGGTTTTCCGCGAATCTGAGGTAGCTGAGCGCGCCCACGATCTGCGTTCTGAATACTGCGTCAAGGTTACCGGCGTAGTGGAGCCGCGCCCGGAAGGTTCGGCTAACGCAAACCTGGCATCTGGTGAGATTGAGGTTAACGTCTCGGACCTGGAGGTGCTCAACAAGTCCGCAGCGCTGCCGTTCCAGATTGATGATCCGTCTTCTTCCGGTGAAGTCGGTGAAGAGACCCGTCTGAAGTACCGTTACTTGGACCTGCGCCGCGAGCGTCAGCACGAGGCTCTGCGCCTGCGCTCCGCCGCTAACCGCGCCGCCCGCGAAGTTCTGGACAACCACGACTTTACCGAGATTGAAACCCCGACCCTGACCCGTTCCACCCCGGAGGGCGCTCGTGACTTCCTCGTGCCCGCCCGCCTCAAGCCGGGCAGCTGGTACGCACTCCCGCAGTCTCCGCAGCTTTTTAAGCAGCTGCTCATGGTGGCCGGCATGGAGCGCTACTACCAGATTGCTCGCTGCTACCGCGATGAGGACTTCCGCGCGGACCGCCAGCCTGAATTTACGCAGCTCGACGTCGAAATGTCCTTCGTAGACCAGGACGATGTTATTGCACTAGCGGAAGAGATTGTATCCGCTCTCTGGAAGCTGATCGGCTACGAGATTAAGACGCCCATCCCGCGCATGACCTACGCCGATGCCATGAAGTACTACGGATCTGACAAGCCGGATCTGCGCTTCGACATCAAGATCGTGGAGTGCACCGACTTCTTCAAGGACACCACCTTCCGTGTCTTCCAGAACGAATACGTCGGTGCTGTCGTCATGGAAGGCGGAGCCTCCCAGCCGCGCCGCCAGTTCGATGCGTGGCAGGAATGGGCAAAGCAGCGCGGTGCGAAGGGCCTGGCTTATATCACCATCGCCGAGGACGGCACCCTGGGCGGCCCAGTGGCCAAAAACATTACTGACGCCGAGCGCCAGGGCATTGCCGAGCACGTCGGTGCTAAGCCGGGCGACGCCATCTTCTTTGCCGCCGGTGACGTAAAGTCTTCCCGTGCTTTGCTGGGCGCTGCGCGCGGTGAGATCGCAAAGAAGCTGGACCTTATCAAGGACGGCGACTGGGCCTTCACCTGGGTCGTGGACGCACCGCTCTTCGAGCCGGCCGCCGATGCCACCGCTTCGGGTGATGTGGCTCTGGGTCACTCCAAGTGGACGGCTGTCCACCACGCCTTTACCTCGCCGAAGCCGGAGTACCTGGATAACTTTGATGAGAATCCGGGAGAGGCCTTGGCCTACGCCTATGACATCGTCTGCAACGGCAACGAGATTGGCGGCGGCTCCATCCGTATCCACGACCAGGATGTGCAGAAGCGCGTCTTCGATGTCATGGGCATTGGTGAAGAGGAAGCGCAGGAGAAGTTCGGCTTCCTGCTCGACGCTTTCCAGTTCGGTGCCCCGCCGCATGGCGGCATTGCTTTCGGTTGGGACCGCATTGTCTCCCTGCTGGGCGGATTCGATTCCATCCGCGACGTCATTGCCTTCCCGAAGTCGGGCGGCGGCGTTGATCCTCTGACCGATGCTCCGGGCACCATCCCCGCTGAGCAGCGCAAGGAGACCGGCGTGGACTTCAAGCCGGAAAAGGCGGCTAAGGCTGCACAGGGTGAAAAGGCTGGGAAGGAGTCTTAAGACCGCGCAGCGCCGGTAAGGTAGTTGGGCCTACGACTAGTGGAGGCAGGCAAGCAAGTGAATTCGATGGGACACGAGTCCATGGACAGTTCTGCGGCTGATGCCGTGGTGGCGGAAGCATCGCTGATGATTTCCCGCCGCTATGGCGGCGAGCCTGAGCTGAGTGACATTCAACAGCTCACCGGCTCGGGCAATGCTGTGGTGCTTCGTGCCCGCACGACACCAAGTGCCTTCTTTCCACATCGGTCGGTCGTCATCAAGTACAACCCGGTCACCGGACACACTATTGATGACGCCGCACTCCTGCGTGAAGTGGTGGCCTATCAATTCACCACAGCGCTGTCTGAAGAGGTCCGCCCAGGCCCAGTCCTTCTTGCGCACGATGTGGAAAAGCGCATCCTCGTGCTCACCGACGCGGGCGATGGCGACACCTTGGCGGACGCCCTCGCCCACAGCAGCGATGAAGACCGCGTCGAGCTGCTCCGATCCCTGGGCAGCGCGCTGGGCAAGATGCACGCAGGAACCGCAGGGCGCGAGGAGGATTACGAGGCCCTGCTGAACCGTCAGCTGCGCCGGCATCCCGAATACGCTGAGCACCAGGCGCTACGTGATGATTCGCTGAAGAGCTCCATCATGATCGGCGCTGACATTCTCAATGAGGCCGGACTGGAACCGCCGAAACACGTTCGCGAATTGGCTCGCACCGCCATGCAGAGCTTTAGTTCTGGCCGCAACCGCGCCTTTACCCCCTTCGATCTGTCCCCAGACAACATCATCGTGGGGACAGCGTTAACCTTCCTGGATTATGAATGGGCTGGTTTCCGTAACGTTGGCTTTGACGTGGCCTGCGTTGTTGCAGGCTTCCCACAATTCCTGTTCTCACGGCCGATTACTGATAGCGAAGCGGAAATCTTCATCCAAGCCTGGCAGCGCCGCATCGTCGATGTGTGGCCCCAGTTTGCTGATGAGAAGACGCTGCATGAATTGCTGGTGGCCTGCCTCATAGGCTGGGCCCTGTCGAGCGTGACCACCATGTATGCCGGCGGGATCGAAGGCGTTGTAGCTCTGGCGGAGGGCAACGCCGAGATTTATCGTGACCCGCATCGCTCGTTGCTTCGCCGTTCCGACCAGGGGCCGTTCACCGAGGATGAGGCTCTCATCCGCCGTGATCTTTATGAAACTTTCGAGGCGCTGTCGCGGTTTGCCGCGCAGTGCAAGAATGATGGATGCTCCGTGGTGGCCGCATTTGGCCGCGCAGTTGCTTCCCGTCTCCGGGAGTCCTGATGGGGCAGGAGTCACTCTTCGGCGATAACCAGTCAGCGCCCAGCCTGCCGGGTGGCCCCGATATGTTTGCAACTCATTCAGGCTCACCCCTTGCCGCGCGCATGCGGCCGCAGAGCCTCGATGAAGTGGTGGGGCAGAAGCACCTACTGGAGCCGGGGACCCCGTTGCGCCGGCTGGTGGAGGGCTCGGGGGAAGCCTCGGTCATCCTGTACGGCCCGCCGGGAACCGGAAAGACAACGCTCGCCTCCCTGATCGCTTCCTCCTTGGGGGATAACTTCATTGGGCTTTCTGCCCTGGACTCTGGTGTTAAGCAAGTCCGCGAAGTGATCACTCATGCGCGTCGCGAACTCATCGAAGGTCGCCGCACGGTGCTCTTCATCGATGAGGTACACCGCTTCTCCAAAACCCAGCAGGATGCGTTGCTGGCGGCCGTGGAGAACCGCACTGTCCTTCTCGTGGCCGCGACCACCGAGAATCCTTCGTTTTCTGTGGTAGCGCCGCTGCTTTCGCGTTCGCTGTTGCTGCACTTGGAGCCGCTTGACGATGTCTCCCTCCGCAGCCTCGCGGAGCGGGCGCTGAGGAGTGAGCGCGGTTTGGCGGGGCGAATCACTGCCACGGAAGACGCTTTGGATCAGCTGGTGCTGCTCGCCGGCGGTGATGCTCGACGGACGCTGACCTATCTCGAGGCGGCCGCCGAAGCGGTGCCGGATGGCGGCGAGCTCACCGTCGACATTCTCAAAGACAACGTCAACCGCGCGGTCGTGCGCTATGACCGTGACGGGGACCAGCACTATGATGTTGTCTCCGCCTTTATTAAGTCCATCCGCGGCTCCGACGTGGACGCCGCGTTGCACTACCTTGCCCGCATGATTGAGGCCGGCGAAGACCCGCGCTTCATAGCGCGCCGGCTCATCGTGCATGCCTCCGAGGACGTTGGGATGGCGGATCCCACCGCTTTGCCCACCGCCGTGGCCGCGGCGGAGGCTGCGGCCCTGATTGGCCTGCCCGAGGCGCGCATCCCGCTGGCGCAGGCCACGATCCACCTGGCCACGGCGCCGAAGTCGAATTCCGTTATTAATGCCATCAACGCTGCCCAAGCCGATATCCAGGCCGGTAAGAGCGGGCACGTCCCGCCGCACCTGCGCGACGGTCACTACGAGGGTGCCAAGCGCTTGGGAAACGCTGTCGGCTACCGGTACCCGCATGATGATCCACGCGGTGTGCTAGCCCAGCAGTATTTACCGGAGACGCTCACCGATGCCGAGTATTATCAGCCCACCGACCACGGCGCGGAAAAACGGGTGCGCGAGTACCTGGGGAGGTTGCGGGACATCATCCGGGGGCGGCGTCGCTAAGCAGAGCACCGGACGGGTAAAGTTGAGCGCTGACTAGAAACCATTCAACAGTGAAGGACTTTTGCTCGTGAAGACTCATGAGATCCGGGAACGCTTTACCCAGCACTTCGTCAAGGCCGGCCACGAGGCCGTGCCCAGCGCATCGCTGATCCTGGATGACCCGAACCTGCTCTTCGTCAACGCCGGCATGGTTCCCTTCAAGCCCTACTTCTTGGGCCAGCAGAACCCGCCTTTTGCTAACGGTACGGCGACCTCTATCCAGAAGTGCGTGCGCACCCTGGATATCGAGGAAGTAGGCATTCCCACCCGCCACAACACCTTCTTCCAGATGGCAGGCAACTTCTCCTTTGGCCAGTACTTCAAGGAGGGGGCCATTACCCACGCCTGGAACCTGTTGACGAACTCGGTAGAGGATGGTGGCTTGGGGCTCGACCCCGAGCGTTTGTGGGTCACGGTCTACCTCGATGACGATGAAGCAGCCGATATCTGGCACAACAAAATCGGTGTTCCCCGCGAGCGCATTCAGCGCCTCGGCATGGAGGATAATTACTGGTCCATGGGCATTCCTGGCCCGTGCGGACCGTGCTCCGAGATCTACTATGACCGTGGCCCGGAATATGGCCAGGACGGTGGTCCCGTCGCGGACGATAATCGCTACATGGAGATCTGGAACCTGGTCTTCATGCAGAACGAGCGCGGCGAAGGCATTGGCAAGGGCAACTTTGAGATCGTGGGCGAGCTGCCCAAGAAGAACATTGATACCGGCATGGGCATCGAGCGCGTCGCATGCATCCTGCAGGACGTGGACAATGTGTACGAAACGGACCTGTTGCGCCCAGTCATCGACGTAGCCGAAGAGCTCACCGGTGCGAAGTACGTTCCGGATGCGCCGAAGGAAGACCTGATCCGTTTCCGCGTGGTGGCGGACCACTCGCGTACCGGCATGATGCTCATCTTGGATGGCGTTACCCCCGGTAACGAGGGCCGCGGCTACATCCTGCGTCGCCTGCTTCGTCGCATCATTCGCTCCGCCAAGTTGTTGGGCGCGAAAGGCGAGACCATGGAGCGCTTCATGAACACCATCATGGACACCATGACGCCGTCCTACCCGGAGATCGCAGAAAACCGCGAGCGTATTCTGCGCGTTGCCGTGGCAGAGGAGAAGGCCTTCCTCAAGACCTTGGAATCGGGTACCAAGCTTTTCGACGAAGCCGTGACCGAGCTGAAGAGCACCTCCCGCGCAGCTACCCCGAAAGTCCTGTCCGGTGAAAAGGCCTTCGAGCTGCACGATACCTATGGTTTCCCCATCGACTTGACCCTGGAAATGGCGCAGGAAGCCGGTTTGACCGTAGACATGGAAGGCTTCGACGCCGCCATGGGCGAGCAGCGCCGCCGCGCCAAGGCTGATAACCAAGCCAAGAAGCATGGTCATGCTGATCTGTCTCTGTACCGCGAGTGGGTGGATAACCACCCGACGCTGTTCACGGGCTACGAGACCTTGGAGTCGGACGCCAAGGTCATCGGTCTTGTGCGCGATGGCGAGAAGGTCTCCGAGGTCCAGGCAGGGGACACGGTCGAGGTTATCTTGGACCAGTCGCCGCTCTACGCCGAAGCCGGTGGCCAGACCGCTGACCGCGGCCGCATTATCGCGGGCGAGACCCTGCTGGAGGTCAAGGATGTTCAGAAGATTGGCAAGAAGTTGTGGGTTCACAAGGCCACGGTGACCGCCGGTGGCCTTGAGCTGGGCAATGGCGTGACCGCCGCAGTTGACCAGCAGTGGCGCCACGGCGCCGTGCAGGCGCACTCCGCAACGCACCTTATCCACGCCGCGCTGCGCCAGGTGCTGGGCCCGACCGCAGTCCAGGCTGGTTCCTTGAACCGTCCGGGCTACCTGCGCTTTGATTTCAACTACACCGACCAGCTCACGCAGGAGCAGCTCGATGAGATCGCTTTGGTGACCAACCAGGCGGTGGACCAGCACTTCCCGGTCAATACCATCGAGACCTCCTTGGAGAAGGCCAAGGAGATGGGGGCGATGGCCCTCTTTGGTGAGAACTACGGTTCTGAGGTCCGCGTCGTGGAGATGGGCGGCCCCTTCTCCATCGAGCTCTGCGGTGGTACGCACGTGAAGAACACTGCAGAGATCGGCCCGGTATCTGTCCTCGGCGAATCCTCCGTGGGTTCGGGCGCGCGCCGCATCGAGGCTTATTCGGGCCTGGATGCATTCCGCTACTACTCGAAGGAGACCGCCCTCGTCGAGGGGGTCTCTCGTGAGCTCAAGGTCCAGACTGAGGACCTGCCGGAGCGCATCGCGCAGCTGACGGAGAAGCTCAAGGCCGCAGAGAAGCAAATCGCCGAGCTTCACAAGGCCCAGCTCATGTCCCAGACCGCGGAGATGATCTCTACTGCGAAGACCGTCAACGATTTCACCCTCGTGGCTGTCAAGCTGCCTAAGGGGGTCAACGGTGGAGACTTGCGCACACTGGCTTCTGATATCAAGAACCGTCTCGGTGATGCCGCCGGTGTGGTTGTCCTGGCATCGGAGAACGAGGGCGGCAAGCTCCCGTTCATCGTTGGCGCCACTAAGCCTGCAGTCGAGCGCGGTGTCAGGGCTGGTGACTTGGTCAAGGTTATTTCTGGCTATGTCGACGGCAAGGGCGGCGGAAAGCCGGACATGGCCCAGGGCTCGGGCGCGAACGCGGGCGGCCTGCAGGCGGCCTTCAATGCTGTACGCGACGAGCTCGGTCAGCACTAGTAAGGTGCATGCAAATAGCTGAGTCGCAGAATCAGGAGGAGCACGATGGCCGTAGAGCCTGACAAACCAGGCGTCGACGATCCCGGCCCGGGGCGCCGTTTGGGCCTCGACGTCGGTACCGTCCGCATCGGCGTGGCGGTATCTGACCGAGACGCGCGCTTGGCCATGCCGGTCGAAACCGTCCGGCGTGAGACCGGGTTTAAGGACCGCGACAAGGGCGATATTGACCGTTTGCTCGAGCTGATCCATGAGTATGACGCCGTCGAGGTGGCCGTTGGCCTGCCGCGTGATCTCAAAGGCAACGGCTCATCAAGTGTTAAACATGCCAAGGAAATCGCGTTTCGTATCCGCCGCCGCTTGGCAAAAGATGACAGGATGAAGGAACCTCCGCCCGTACGCATGGTGGATGAGCGCCTCACTACGGTGGTGGCAACCTCTGCTTTGCGGGCCTCTGGCGTGTCAGAGAAGCGTGGTCGCTCGGTCATTGACCAAGCTGCCGCGGTGGAAATTTTGCAGTCCTGGCTGGATGCGCGCCATTTCGCGTTGCACGGCCACAGCCCTTCAAACGTAGGAGACGAAGTACGTGAGCCGTAAACCTTCACGCATCGGACGCTCGATGGAACCTCAATATGTCAAGCGCCGTCAGCGCGGCATGGCCGTGCTCATCGCAAGCTTGGTCCTTATCATTGGCGGACTCGGCTACATCGGCTTCCGCCTTCTGGGAGGGGGCAGTACCTTGGACTACGAGGGGCAAGGCAACGGTGTCACACAGCTTGTTCAGGTCCCAGAAGGCTCGTCCATGGGTGAATTAGCACCCGAGCTGGCAGAAAAGAACGTGGTGAAGACATCCGAAGCTTTCTCCTCAGCAGCCAACTCCAACCCACGCGCAAGCCAAATCAAACCCGGCTTTTACCGTCTCCAGGAGGAGATGAGCGCGAAGGCCGCTGTCGAAGCGCTGCTCGATGAAGCCAATATGGTGGACCTCCTCGACGTCCAAGGCGGTGCCACGCTGCTCGACGTCAACGTGCTTGGCGGTGATGTTCGCTACGGCATTTACTCCTTGATTTCCCAGGTCTCGTGCAAGGAAGGCGGCTGCGTCTCCGCTGAAGAGCTCGAGAAGATTGCGGCCACCGTGGACCCAGCTGAGCTGGGCGCACCGGAGTGGGCCCTGGAAGAGATTCGCGCACGAGGCGAGGACCCGAAGCGCCTTGAGGGGCTGATTGCCCCGGGCCAGTACGTGCTGGATCCGAACATGGATGCCCAGGAGATTCTGACGGACCTGATCACCCGCTCTACGAAGAAGTACAACGACACCAACATCGTTGACCGCGCCCAAGCAATTGGTCTGAAGCCCTATGAGCTTCTAACTGCCGCTTCATTGGTGGAACGCGAGTCCCCGGCCGGTGAATTCGACAAGGTTGCTCGAGTGATCCTCAACCGCCTCGATGAACCGATGCGCCTCGAGTTGGACTCCACCGTGAACTATGGCCTCGAGGACGTGGAGCTGGCCACCACCGATGAGGACCGCCACCGCGAGACGCCATGGAATACCTACGCCAAGGACGGTCTGCCTGATTCGCCGATTGCCTCGCCTTCGGAGGAAGCTATCCAGGCCATGGAGAACCCGGCGGAAGGAAACTGGCTCTTCTTCGTCACCGTCGATGACAAGGGCACCACCGTGTTTACCGATAACTACGATGAGCACCTTGCCAACGTCGATGATGCGGTGCGCTCTGGCATCCTGGACAGCCAGCGCGAGGCCGAAGGTGCGCCGCCAGCCGAGGAGCAGTAAACCAATGCCGCGCGCCGCAGTCGTGGGCAGCCCCATTGCCCACTCGCTCTCACCAGTCCTGCATAACGCTGGGTATGAGGCCCTGAGCCTGAAGGAGTGGGACTATACCAAGCATGAGGTGACGGACTTGCCGGCCTTCCTCGCCGAAGTAGGCGAGGAGTACTGCGGTTTCTCCGTCACCATGCCGCTCAAATTTGATGCCCTTGCTTGTGCCGATATCGTCAGCGAGCGAGCTGAGCTCATTGGCTCCGCGAACACCTTGGTACGCACCCCGGAAGGGTGGCGCGCGGATAACACGGATACCGAAGGCGTGCTGGGCGCGCTCGATGAGCTTTTGGGCTCTTCCCAGCCGTCTTCGGCGCTGCTCATCGGCGCCGGCGGAACCGCGCGGCCGGTCCTGTGGGGGCTGGCTCAGCGCGGAGTGAAGGACGTTACCGTGTTGAATCGCTCCGACCGTTTAGCTGAGCTGCGTCCGCTCGCTGACGCCCTCGGTCTCACACTCCATGCGGCAACCTTCGAGGATGATCTAGCAGGCCTTGCGAGAGCAGTAGATCTCCTTGTCTCCACCGTGCCCTCTGCTGCGTTGGAGGGATACCTGACGCAGCTGGCCAAGGCTCCGGTTTTTGACGTTATTTATGATCCGTGGCCTACTCCGCTCACTGTGCATGCGGCCGCTGATGGCTACCGGGCCGTCGGCGGGCACATCATGCTGGCTAATCAGGCTTATTCGCAATTTGAGCAGTTTACCGGGCATACTGCCCCGCGGGCAGAGATGCTGGCGGCGCTCAACAAGGCGCTCAAGCTGCCCTAAGCAAGTCCCCACAGCTTGGTGCGTGCGTCTTGTCCGCCCACGCGGTAGGCTGCGGGACCATGGGGGAACTGCTTTTCTTGGCGTGGGGGTGCGCTTTAATTATTTATGACCTGCGTTTCAAACGCCTGCCTAACTATCTGACTCTGCCTGCCGCAGCCTTATCGCTGTGCTGGTTCAGCGTGGCCGGGCTGCTGTGGCCGGGTATCTACGTGGTGGCGGCGTTGCTAAGCCGCGCCGGAAGCATCGGCGGGGGAGACCTCAAACTGGCGCTGCCGCTGGGAATGGTGACCGCACACGTGGCGGGCGTACCGGGGGTTGCGCTGGCGATGATGGGGGCGTCGCTGAGCACGGTGCTCTGGGGCTATATAACCAGGGATAGGACACCCGCGCATGGACCCGGGATGTTGATTGCCGCAGGACTTGTTGTGTTATTTAGCCCCGACATGGTGTGATAGCAGGCCTAGTGGCCCCGAAGGAACCCTTGGCGTGTGATAATAGTCCGCATGCTTCGTTGGACTACCGCAGGTGAATCTCACGGCCAGGCACTCGTTGCACTCATTGAGCACATGCCGGCCGGGGTTCCCGTTTCCCAAGACGATATTGCTCTCCAGCTCTCTCGCCGCCGCCTCGGCTACGGCCGCGGCGCCCGCATGAAGTTTGAAGCTGATGATCTCACTCTGCTCAGCGGCATTCGCCACGGCCTTACCCTGGGTAGCCCCATCGCTATCATGATTGGCAACACGGAGTGGCCAAAGTGGACCACCATCATGTCCCCGGATGCGCTAGATCTCGATGACCCGGAGACTGCTAAGGCGATGGCTTCCGGTCGCGGTGCTCCGCTCACTCGTCCACGCCCTGGGCACGCCGATTTCGCCGGCATGGTGAAGTTTGATCACGCGGAGGCCCGTCCCATTCTGGAGCGTTCCTCCGCACGCGAGACCGCTGCCCGCGTCGCCGCGGCCACCGTTGCCCGCAACTTCCTTCGCGAAACCCTGGGAGTCGAGGTGCTGTCCCACGTCATCTCCATTGGTGTCTCAGAACCTTATGAGGGCCCGCACCCTAGCTTTGCGGACCTTGAGGCCATCGACGCCTCTCCGGTTCGTGCCTGCGATAAGGCCGCAGAGGAATCGATGATCTCAGAAATCGAGACCGCCAAGAAGCAGGGCGATACCCTCGGCGGCATTGTAGAGGTCATCGTGGAGGGCCTGCCGATTGGTTTAGGCTCCCATACCTCGGGGGAGGACCGTCTCGACGCGCAGCTCGCCGCCGCCTTGATGGGTATTCAGGCGATCAAGGGCGTTGAAGTAGGCGACGGCTTCGCTGAGGCGCGCCGTCGCGGAAGCGAGGCCCACGATGAAATGGTGCGCACCGATGAGGGAGTGGACCGGGAGAGTAACCGGGCTGGTGGCCTGGAAGGCGGCATGACTAATGGCCAGACGCTGCGTTTGCGTGCGGCGATGAAGCCGATTTCTACCGTCCCGCGCGCCCTGAAGACCGTTGATATGGCTACGGGTGGGCCAGCCACTGCCATCCATCAGCGTTCTGATGTCTGTGCAGTTCCAGCGGCTGGCGTGGTGGCCGAAGCCATGGTGGCGCTCGTCCTTGCGCGTGCCGTGTTGGAGAAATTTGGTGGCGATACCTTAGCCGAGACCAAGCGAAACATTGCTGCCTACCAGGATTACGTGGCTAGCCGCTTGGATTGGGGCGAGGCATGAATTCCCCGCACGTCGTTCTTGTAGGGCCTCCTGGCTCCGGAAAGACCACGATTGGCCGGCGCCTCTCCCGCGCGCTGAACTGCGAGGTTGTTGACTCTGATGCCCTCATCGAGGCCCGCTACGGCAAGGCTTGCGGCGAGATTTTCTCTGAGCTGGGTGAACCAGCATTCCGTGAGGTCGAAGCCGAAGCGGTGCGCGAGGCACTCGCCACTACTGGCGTGGTGAGTCTAGGCGGCGGGGCAGTGCTGACCGAATCTACACGCGCCCTGCTCGATGGCCTGACCGTTGTATTCCTTGATATCACCCCCGAAGAAGGCGTAACCCGCACGCTGGGGGACAGCAACCGTCCCGTGCTGGAGTCTGCGGACCCGCTGGCGCACTACACCCAACTTTTGGAAACGCGCCGACCCCTCTACAGCGAGGTCGCTGACTTAAAGGTGCGCACTGGTGTGCGCTCCCCGCAGCAGGTGGTGGGTGACATCTTGAGCTTCCTCGAAACCCTCTAGGACGACGAAACTTCTTTACCCGCTACGTGTCGACGCCTCACGAACCCTGCCACCCCAGCCGAAGGAGCACCACCCATGCACACCATTGCTGTTAATGGACCATCGCCTTATGAGGTCACTCTTGGCAGTGGCCTGAGTACCGCCATGATTGAGCGCGCCGCGGCGATTGGGGCGGCTAAGGTGGCAATCATCCACCAACCGCCGCTCGCGCAGGCTGCCCAAGACTTAGTTAAACAGGCTCGCGTACAGGGGATTGAGGCCACCGCAGTTGCGGTCCCCGATGCCGAAGCCGCCAAACAGATCGACGTGCTCGCCCGCTTGTGGGATATCTTCGGAGAAGTAGGTTTTAGCCGCCGCGATGCCGTCATTGGCCTAGGCGGCGGTGCGGTAACTGACCTGGCTGGGTTTGCTGCGGCGACGTGGATGCGCGGCATCCCGGTGATTCAGGCGCCGACGACGTTGCTCGCCATGGTGGATGCCGCCGTGGGCGGCAAAACCGGCATCAACACAGCCGCGGGAAAGAACCTGGTTGGGGCTTTCCATGAGCCGGACTCAGTCTTTGTTGATGTGGAGCATTTGCGCACGCTGCCAGCCGAGGAAATCGTCGCCGGTTCTGCAGAGATTATCAAGACTGGCTTCATCCATGACCCGCAGATCATTGAGCACTACCTGAAGGATCCCGCCACATGCCTTGAGCCCGACGGCCTGCTGCCGGAGCTCATCGAGCGTTCTATTGCGGTCAAGGCCCACGTGGTGGGTCAGGACTTGAAGGAATCCGGGCTGCGCGAGACTCTCAATTACGGCCATACCTTTGGCCACGCCGTGGAGCGTCGCGAGAACTACTCGTGGCGACACGGCCGCGCGGTAGCGGTGGGCATGATGTTCATTGCCCACCTATCCCACGCGCGCGGGCTTATCGATGCCAACCTCGTGGCCACGCACCGCGACATCTTGACCAGGATTGGGCTGCCGACCACTTATGAACAGGGCCATTTCGAGGAGCTGCTGGATGCAATGCGCCATGACAAGAAGAACCGCGGCGGCCACATCCGCTTTGTAGCGCTCACCGGGATCGGGGAAACCACGCGCTTGGAAGACGCCACTGATGAGGAGCTGCGCGCAGCCTACGTGCAGCTGACCGTATAGGAATTTAAGGAGTTCGCCATGACCATTCTCGTCCTCAACGGCCCGAATCTGAACCGCTTGGGCAAGCGCCAGCCAGAAATCTATGGCAGCGAAACTTTGGAGGATATAGAGACTCGCGTCCGCGCGGCGGCGGGGGAGGAAGAGATCGTCTTCTTCCAATCCAACCACGAGGGCGAACTCATTGAACAGGTGCATCGCGCTGCCGACGAAGGCTGGCCTGTCATCATCAACCCGGGCGGTTTTACACATACCTCGGTGGCACTGCGTGATGCCCTGGCGGAGGTAGCCGATGGCCCCGGATTCGTCGAGGTGCACCTATCCAACGTGCATGCGCGGGAAGCATTTCGGCAGCACTCTTACCTGAGCCCTATCGCTCGCGGTGTTATCGCGGGCCTCGGCTCTTATGGCTATGTCGCGGCACTGGGGTACTTCCTGGCAGATTAGCTATCATGGAGTATCGCTTGAATTGATTGGAGTGGTTCTCTCATGGCATTAGCCGATACTCGTTATGGCAACCGCCGCCGCAAGCTCATGACTGAGCTGACTGGTCAGCGCATTGACGCCATTATCGTTACCCACCTGACGCACGTGCGTTACTTGACCGGCTTTTCGGGATCGAATGGTGGACTGCTGTTGCGCAAGGACCTCTCCGCGCTCATGGCAACGGACGGTCGCTACACCACGCAGATCGCGGAAGAAGTTCCGGACATCGAAGCCAGCCTTGGTCGCGATGTAGGCCCGCACTTGCTGGGGCAGGTTTCTCAAGATCTGCGGGTGGGCTATGAAGCCGACTACGTCACTGTCGCACAACTGCAGCGTCTGGAGAAAGCAAAGCCGGAGGGCGTGACTCTGGTACCGGTCACCGGCGTGATTGAGAAGATTCGCCTGGTCAAGGATCACGTTGAGCTGCAGAAGCTCGAAGAGATAGCGGCCTTGGCCAACCAGGCGCTCACCGATCTCGTAGAGGCTGGGGAGGTCGCCGCTGGGCGCACGGAACGCCAAGTCGCTGCCGATTTGGAATACCGCATGCGCATGCTCGGCTCGGAGCGCGTGAGCTTTGACACCATTGTGGCTTCCGGTGAAAACTCCGCTAAGCCCCACCACGGTGCGGATGACCGCGAGTTGCGCAAGGGGGATTTGGTTACGATCGACTTCGGTGCCCACCTGCGCGGCTTTAACTCCGACTGCACACGCACCTTCGCTATCGGTGAGGTCACTGAGTTTGCCCGTGAAATCTACGACATTGTCCTGCGCGCCCAGGAGGCAGGTGTGAAGGCAGCGGTGCCAGGTGCCAAGCTTGTCGACGTCGACGCGGCCTGCCGTGACATCATCACTGAGGCCGGCTATGGCGAGTACTTCGTTCACTCGACTGGCCACGGAATCGGCCTCGACGTGCACGAAGGGCCCTCCGCAGCGAAAACCGGCAAGGGCGAGCTCGCCGAAGGGATGACGCTGACCATTGAGCCGGGCATCTACGTTCCTGGTAAGGGCGGCGTGCGGATCGAGGACAGCCTGTTTATTACCTCAGGGGCACCAAAGATCATCACGGCCTATCCGAAGGAACTTCAGGTGCTGTAGCCAGCACCCCTTCGTACCGTGCAGCAGCCGCGTACGGTATGCTTAGACACTGTTTTCATAGTTTCGACTACAAGTTATTTGGGAGAGTCATTTCATGGCAGATACCACTGATTTCAAGAACGGCCTCGTTCTGAAGATCGACAACAAGCTGCAGCAGATCGTTGAATTCCAGCACGTCAAGCCTGGCAAGGGTCCTGCATTCGTGCGCACCAAGCTCAAGGATGTGGTCTCTGGCAAGGTCACCGACAAGACCTTTAACGCTGGTGTGAAGGTGGAGACCGCCAACGTTGACCGCCGCGACATGACCTACCTGTACAACGATGGCCAGAACTACGTGGTCATGGATGATAAGACCTACGAGCAGTACGAGCTGCCGTTTGATAAGTTCGGCGACGCCGGCAAGTTCCTCTTGGAAAACATGCGTGTCCAGGTCTCCTTCCACGACGGCGACGCTCTGTTCGGTGAGCTTCCGATCTCCGTTGACCTGAAAGTTGAGCACACCGAGCCAGGTTTGCAGGGTGACCGCTCCAACGGCGGCACCAAGCCGGCGACACTCGAGACCGGTGCCGAGATCCAGGTGCCGCTGTTCATCGAGACCGGTAACACCCTCAAGATCGATACCCGCACTGGCGAGTACCTCTCCCGCGTCAACAACTAAGATGACCCGACCAGAGCCTAACTATAAGCGGCACACCGCGCGCTACCGCGCGCGCCGCCGAGCTGCGGATATTCTCTTCGAAGCAGAATCACGCGACGTTGATCCGGTAGCCATCGTGGAAGACCGCGTCGAGCTTGCTCGCGACCCGGAAAACGGCGTGGCGCCGATCGCGGACTACACCCGCGAAATTGTCAGCGGAGCAGCTGAAGAGCTGGACGCCATTGACGATGCGATTGCTCGTTCCCTCTCCAGCGAGTGGTCGCTCGAACGCATTCCCGCCGTTGACCGCGCGATCATGCGAGTATCGGTATGGGAAATCCTCTTCAACGCGGATGTTCCGAACGCTACCGCGCTCGTTGAAGGCGTGGAGCTTGCTTCCGAATACTCCAATGACAAGGCCGCGCCTTATATCCATGCGGTGCTGGATGACGTCATCCAATCACAGTCTGCGGATAGCCCGATGGCCTCGTCCTCTGCCGAGGAGCCCGCGGAGCCCGCTGAGACTGCGGAAACGGAAGGGGACACCGAATAGGGACCCACCGCTGGCGTTAATTGTTTCGCCAGCCCTTCCAGAAAAACTCCGGCCAGTTAGCTTTGCGGACTGGCCGGAGTTTTGTCTTGGACGGGTTCAAATAGAAAACTGCCCTTGTTGCCAAAGATCTGGCCAGATCTTGAG
>NZ_KV814411.1:0-48795 GCF_001813925.1 Corynebacterium sp. HMSC072D12 | reverse complement strand
TGTTGCCAAAGATCTGGCCAGATCTTGAGGTGAGGGCGAGAAACTTTGGCAACAAGGGCAGTTGCGGCGGTGGTGCGTGCGTGGTGGTGCAGTGCGCTAGAGCAGCGAAGAGAGGAAATCCTTCGTGCGCTGGTGCTGAGGATTGTCCAAGACCTGCTGTGGGGTGCCGGTTTCGATGACGCTGCCGCCGTCCATGAAAACGATGGTGTCGGCGACCTCCCGGGCAAAGCCCATCTCGTGGGTGACAACGAGCATGGTCATGCCATCGGCGGCAAGTTCCTTCATCACGCGGAGCACCTCACCGACGAGCTCGGGGTCGAGGGCGGAGGTGGGCTCGTCGAAAAGCATGAGCTTCGGGTCCATCGCAACCGCGCGAGCAATGGCGACGCGTTGCTGCTGACCACCAGAGAGCTGGACTGGGTAGGCGTCCGCCTTGTGCGCGAGGCCAACCTTTTCCAGCAGCTCCATGGCCTTTTTCTTTGCCTGCTCCGGGTTCTGCTTCTTTACCTGGATGGGGGCCTCGATGATGTTTTCCAGCACGGTGCGGTGGCTAAAAAGATTGAATTGCTGAAAAACCATGCCGATATCTTGGCGCTGGGCGGCGGCTTCTTTCTCGGAGATTTCATAGAGCACGCCGTTGCGCTCGCGGAAACCAATCAGTTCGCCGTCGATGTAGAGGCGGCCGGCCGTGACCTTCTCCAGGTGATTACAGCAGCGCAGGAAGGTGGACTTACCAGAACCGGAGGGCCCCAGAAGGCACGTGACCTCACCCGGCATGACTGTGAGATCGATGCCTTTGAGAACCTCAAGTTGGCCGAAAGACTTGTGCACATTTTGTGCGGAAATCATGGGTGTCGGCATTAGTTCTTTACCTCCGGGATGACAGAGACGTTGCGGGGAATGGTTCCTTCGGCATCCGCCAGCGCGGCCAACTGGCGGCCGGTGAGCTCGCGGGTGGCGCCGCGCTCAAAGCGGCGCTCTAAGAAGTACTGGCCCACCATGAGCAGAGAGGTGATGGCCAAATACCACGTCGCCGCGACCATAAGCAGGGGGATGGGCTCGAAGAGCGCAGCCGAAATGTCCGTGGCGCGGCCGAAAATTTCCGCCGTGTAGGGAATAGCAACCACAAGTGAAGAAGTCTTGAGCAGTGAAATAAACTCGTTGCCGGTCGGCGGGATGATGATGCGCATGGCCTGCGGGAGCACAGTGCGGCGCATGGTCATCCACCATCCCATTCCCAGGGCCTTGCTGGCTTCCTTCTGGCCCTCCGGAACAGAAGAGATACCGGAGCGAACAATCTCCGCCATGTATGCGGCTTCGTTCAAGCCTAAGCCTAAGACGGACAAGAGGAATGCGTTATTGAGTACCTCGGTGAGGGAAATCTCTGTGAATCCAAGGTTGATGGATTGGTAGAGGGCTGAAAGTAGACCCCAGAAGACGAGCTGCACGTAGATTGGGGTGCCACGGAAGAGCCAGAGGAAGACCCACGACACGCCACCTAGCACAGGGTTAGGGGACATGCGCATCACCGCGAGGGCAGCGCCGCCTACGACGCCGATGATCATTGCCAGAATCGTAATGGCAATGGTGTGCAGGGCAGCGGTGGCAATCCGAGTATCGAAAAGATACTGGAAATACGTGCCCCACCCGAAGGCTTCGTTGCGTGCCGAGGAGATGATGAACCATACGGCAAGCAGAGCGAGGACAGTGGCGAATACCCAGCGCCAGGGGTGACGCAGTGGGCGGGCTTCGATCTTTTCTGGGGCAGTCGAAGCCGATGAATTCGACGCTGCCGGGAGAGAGGAGTTAGTCATTGATCGGCCTTTCGTTAATCATTGCGTGTTCGACGAGTCCGTCGTCAACACCCCATTTATCGAGAATTTCAGCGTATGCCCCGGTATCGATGAGATGCTGGAGTGCCGCCGCCACGGCAGGGCCGAGGTCTGAATCCTTTGGCACGGCGAAGCCGTAGGGTGCGGCGTCGAACATCTTGCCGACCATGGACATACGTCCATCTGAGCGGTTGACAGCCCATGCGGAGACTGGTGAATCCGCAGAGAGGGCGTCCGCGCGGCCCATCAAAACCGCAAGGGCGGCGTTATCGCTTGTGTCATAGGGCAGGATGGTCAAGTTACCATCGCAGGCTTCCTGCTTGGGACGCAGATCGTCGGTCTCCGACACCGTCGTGCGCTGCACCGCGACGGTAAGGCCACAGGGATTCGATGGATCGACCTTGTGGGGGCCGTCGGTGAGTTCTGCCCACTGGATGCCGGCGTAGAGGATGTCGACGAAATCGAAGTTTTCCCGGCGCTCATCGGTATCGGTGAACCCGGAACCGCCGAGATCAATCTGTCCCGACTGAACCGCCGGCAAGATCATGGAGAAGTCTTGTTCCACTGGCTGGAACTTGAGCCCCAATACTTGGGCGACTGCATTGGCTAGGTCCATTTCCAAGCCGATGATCGAGCCGTCGGAGTCCTTGAACTCGAACGGCGCGAACGGTGGGTTCGTGCCGACGGTGAGGACACCATCGGTGTCCTGATACATCGCGGCAATCTCGGGAACTTCGTCCACGTTGGGCGCGGACCAGCCCTCTGGCAGCGCTGGCTCCTCGTTGGTGACGCAGCCGGAGAGGGTAGCCGAAGCTAACAACCCGGCTGCTCCTACGATGGCCGTTTTCTTTCTCATGCTTTAACTCTCTTGGTAGCTAGCGGCTTTGCGCCTATCCACGGCGATGAAAATAGCGACGATGATGCCGCCGAGCGCGAACATAAGCAGGATAAGCGGTGTGGAAGCATCCTGGTCTGCGCCCCACGGCCACAATGCGCGAAGCGAGCCCAGCATAAAGCCGGCCATGGCGGCCAAGGTCGGATCGCGGTGGGTATCGAGTAGGTAATTCAAAACCTTGACGAACGCGACAAGGCCGCACAGCGCGCCGAGGGCGAAGACGCCCACGATGGTCATGTTCCGGTCAGAGACCGCGCCAATGACAGGCTGGTAGAGGCCCATCGTCAGCAAGATGAGTGAGCCCGATACGCCGGGGAGAACGAGCGCGCAGACGGCCACCATGGCCGCCAAGAACACCACAATCAGGCTGGGGTCTTCGACAGGAGTTGAAGTAAAGCCGGTAACGAAGAAGATCGCGACGGTGGCGATGATGAATGCGGCGATGGACGCGGGCGTAAACCGCGACATCATGCTTATTGGAACGATGATGGACACGGCGACCATGCCGAGGAACAATGCGCGGGACAAGGACACTTGTCCTTCCACAAAGTTGTGGAGCAGCGTGGAAAAACCGAAGACGGCAAGGAACATGCCGGCGGCGACTGAGAGGAGGAAGCCCCACTCAACCTTTTTGAAACGGCCGGAAATGAGATCATTGGCGTTGTGCAAAGCGCGTTCATAGATGCCTACGATGAGCGCCACGGTGCCTCCGGAAATACCGGGGACCAACTCGGCCATGCCAATGAGGGCGCCGCAAATGGCGTTAAGAATATAGTGCATAAACCGAAAGTAACGTTGACAGTCTCCTCGGTGGGGATGCCGTGCCGAAGGAGAGGAATGGGCAGATGACTCCTTATTCTCTCACTCCGCGAAGGGCTTATGCAAACTATTCAGCCCATAGAAGGTTATACGTTGCCTACATCGGCAAGCGCTTGGCCACCTCGCCGTAGATCGAACCCAAGATGGCGAAGGCAGCGAGGCCTACAAGGCCGTCGAGAAGCACGGTGTAGAAAGTGTTGAGCTGCGGATCGTCCGAGGACGCCGCAGACTTACGCAGCTCCTGGTAGTAGGAGGAGCCTTCCACCTTGGAGGAAACCTCCTTGTCGGCACTCGAATCTGCGGCAGTAGCCACGGTGGTACCACCCAAGGTGAGGGCAACGGCGGTGCTCACAGCGATGATAGTGCGACGCATGGTAACGGATTCCTTTCGGTTGAAAACGCTAACACCCCACAACAGGGTCTGTTGCGGGGTGGAATTGTGCCCCTGGTGAGACTCGAACTCACACTACACGGGTTTTGAATCCGTTGCCTCTGCCAATTGGGCTACAGGGGCGCACAAGCAACGATAGTAGCGCAGCCGACCAATGTGAACCTAATTGCCTGCCTACGGCCCTCAACGGTGCCGCTCCGTGCAACACGTTAGGATGGGCCGGGTGACTACTTCTCAGCCCCGACTCTTGCTCATCGACGGCCACTCCATGGCCTTTCGCGCATTTTATGCACTGCCCGCGGAGAACTTTTCCACCTCGGGTGGCCAGCACACGAACGCGGTATACGGCTTCCTGTCCATGCTGGCGAATATCCTCGCCGAGGAGAAGCCGGACTTCGTCGCTGTAGCCTTCGACGTGGGCCGCAAGACCTTCCGTACCGACATGTTCCCCGAGTACAAGGCGCAACGAGAGGCCGCCCCCGAAGAGTTTCGCGGCCAGGTTGAGCTCATTCGTGACGTGCTGGAAACGTTGGGAATTACCACGCTCTCGCGCGAGAATTTCGAGGCCGATGACATCGTGGCCACGTTGTCCACACAGGCGGGCGCGGACTATGAGACTTTCCTGGTTACCGGTGACCGCGACTATTTGCAGCTTGTCGACGACTCCACGACCGTCCTTTATCCCATGCGCGGGGTGTCCAAGCTGCATCGCTTCACACCGGAGGCGGTGAAGGAGAAGTACGGCCTGAGCCCCGAGCAGTACCCGGATTTCGCAGCCCTGCGCGGAGATCCTTCCGATAACTTGCCCTCCGTTCCGAAGGTGGGGGAGAAGACCGCCACGAAATGGATTACCCAGTATGGTTCCCTCGATGGCCTCATCGAGCATGCCGAGGAAATCAAGGGAGTGGCGGGCCAGAACTTCCGCGACCGCATTGAACAGGTCAAGCTCAACCGGAAGCTCACCCAAATGGTGACGGACATGGACCTGGAGGTTGGACCGGCAGACCTGGAATTCAAGGGAGCGGTCGCTAGCGAGGTCGCGGCTCGCTTCGACGAGTTGGAATTTGGCACCAACCTGCGCGAGCGGGTCCTCAACGCCGTCCCGCACGATGCCGCCGCCGAAGCTGCCGCGGCAGAGGAAACGCCGGATGTATCGGTGACCGTGGTGGACACGCCGCTGGCTAAGTGGCTCGAAGGTAAAAAGCATGTCGCGGTATTCGTGCAGGGTGACGGAACCCCAGGTGCAGGAGATGCGGCAGCGCTAGCACTGGTCGATTCAGCTTTTGAAGGACTCCAGATTGAATTGGCGGACCTGGATGCAGAAGATGACGCCGCCCTGGCCGCGTGGTTGTCATCAGATGCGCCGAAGTATGTGCACGAGGCAAAGGCTACTTGGCACATGCTGGCGGGGCGAGGGATTGAACTACGTGGAATTGCCCATGACACAGCCCTGGCGGCCTACCTCCTGCGCCCAGGTCAGCGCACGTATGCGTTGACGGACGTGTACCAGCGCCATCTGCAGAAGTCCTTGGGGGTGGCCACGGAGCAGCTTTCCCTCTTGGATGACAATCAACTTGTAGAACAGGCCGGCGCCATCATGGAGCTGGCGGCAGAACTGACTAGTCAACTCCAAGAGATTGATTCCTTCGAGTTGTATACAGACCTTGAGTTGCCGCTCGTGACCATCCTGGCCCAGATGGAGGCCGCTGGTATTGCAGTTGACCGCGATGTCTTGGAAACGCAGCGTGATGCTTTCATTGAGCAGGTCAATGAGCAGGAACGCGCCGCCCGCGAGTTGGCTGGTGATGATTCTCTTAACCTGAATTCCCCGAAGCAGCTGCAGGCGGTGCTCTTCGATACTTTCGATATGCCGAAGACGAAGAAGACTAAGACAGGTTATTCGACCGCAGCTAAGGAAATTGAGCAGCTGGCCGTTACCCATCCGCACCCCTTCCTGGATCACCTGCTGGCGCACCGCGAATACCAGAAAATGAAGACGACGCTGGAGGGGCTCATCAAGACCATTCAGCCGGATGGCCGCATTCACACCACGTTTAACCAGACGGTGACTTCAACCGGCCGCCTATCCTCGACCGAGCCGAATCTGCAGAACATCCCGGTGCGCACGGAGGCTGGTCGCCAGATCCGCTCGGCCTTCGTGGTCGGTGAAGACTTCGAAACCTTGATTACGGCCGATTACTCGCAGATTGAGATGCGAGTCATGGCGCACCTCTCTGCCGACCCTGGGCTTATTGAGGCCTACCGGGAGGGTGAGGACCTCCATAACTACGTTGGTTCCAAGGTCTTCGATGTTCCTGTCGATGAGGTCACCCCAGAGCTGCGCCGCCGAGTCAAGGCCATGTCCTATGGCTTGGTCTATGGGCTATCCGCATTTGGCTTGTCGCAACAGCTGGGCATCCCCGCACGGGAAGCCAAGGAGATCATGGAGAGCTACTTTGAGCGATTTGGTGGTGTAAAGCGCTACCTCGACGAAGTTGTCGTGCAAGCTCGAAAGGACGGCTACACCTCCACGGTCTTCGGGCGCCGCCGCTACCTACCGGAGCTGAACTCCGATAATCGTGTTGCTCGCGAGAACGCCGAGCGCGCAGCGCTCAACGCCCCGATTCAGGGAACTGCAGCAGACATTATCAAGGTGGCCATGATTCGCGTGGACAAGGCGCTTGAAGGTTTGGCCTCGCGCGTCTTGCTCCAGGTTCACGATGAACTCGTCGTGGAGGTGGCTCCCGGCGAAGCGGAGGACGTCCAGCGCATCGTGGAGCGAGAGATGGACAAGGCTATCGAGTTGACTGTGCCCCTTGAAGTCTCCGTTGGTGTGGGCAAAAACTGGGATGCCGCAGCGCACTAGGGCTTAGGTCAAGCCCACCGCGCGCTCGTCTTCGGTGGGCGTGCGGCGCTCGACCAAACATCCGGCAAGGAGGTCGAATGGGGTTTGTCCCAGCAGCAGGACGCTGAGGCCGAGGATGCCCAGGATGGTTGCCTCCACGAAGGGGAGTCCTGTCAACGCGAGAAGTGTGAGAAGGAGCCAGCCGTTGCGAACGGCTGCGCTGCCGATTCCGGGATGCTCAGCAATGACTTCTAGCTTTAGCGACCACTTACCCAGGGAAGTCTGCTTTGCGGCCTCTACCCACACTCGGTAGACGTAGAAGACGAGTGCGAGGGCAACGATGTCATAGACAGCGCCTGCTCGACCGCTCAGCACTTCATCGGCGATGAGGTTGATAAGCCACTTGAGTGCCACGATGATGGCGGCGGCGAGAAAGGCATCAATCCACCAGGCCACTGCGCGGCGCGCGAAAATCCCGAGGCGTTCTAGAAGCATGGCTGTCAGCTTAGTTCGCTGCAGCCGATTGATTCGATACCAGGGGAAGCAGTGTCTGACCTACCGTGCTTCGCACACGAAGATGGCGGTGCCGGGGAAAATGGCTCCCCGCTCAGGCGACCATTGTCCCCACGTAAGTGTGTTTTCCTCCGGCCACTCGGGTTCGATGAGGTTGCGAATTTCAAATGCACCGCGCACTTGGAGTGCTCGCACCCAATCGCCCATCGTGCGGTGGAACTCGGCATAGCTGAGCTCACCGCTGTCATCCTGCTCTAGGTAGGCGCGTTCAAAATAAGACAGCTGCGCAGTGAGGTCCTGTGGATCATCGGGGAAGACCCAACGCATGGGGTGTGGCACAGAAAAGACGAAGCGGCCATGAGGGTGCAGAACACGGTGGACTTCGTTCAGTGCCTGGTCAAGGTTGGCCACGAAGGGAAGGGCGCCAAAGGCGGAGAAGACGACGTCGAAGGATCCGTCACGATAGGGAAGTGCTAGGACATCAGCCTGAACGAGCGGTAGGCCACTCTCGGCATGGGAAAGCATTCCAGACGAGAGATCGAAGCCCGTGGCAAAGCGCGCGCGTCCTTGCAGCCACTGCGTGCAAGGCGCGGAGCCGCAGCCGAGCTCGAGGACGGTATCGGAGGATACATCGCCCAGTAGCTGCGCTTCCGCCTCGTGCAGCATCTCAGGACACCAGTAGAAAGAGGATAGATATTCGGGGTGTTCCGCGTGGTAGGAATCGGCGTCACGATCCCAAAAATTGCGATTGGCTGAGGAAGCAGAAAAGGCTGCAGAAGACATTCTCACTTTTCCAATTTCTTTTCCGTGTTGTATTTGCCGTTTTAGCTGCGAGGATGTAGGGTTGTACGGGCGTGTCTATGACTCGGGACGCGCTGGGCTACTGTAGGAGAGTTCGGCACGGCTGCGAGTCGGGATTGAAATCCATCTTAAGCCTTGCGTATTTGCGCTGCTTAATGACGCTTTTCAAGAGACGCGTAACTGTCCAATTACGATCTCCTACGTTTATTCGGAGCATAACTACATGCCAACTTCTAACACCCCTCAGGTTGCGATCAACGACATCGGAACCGCAGAGGACTTCCTCGCAGCCGTCGACGCCACCATCAAGTACTTCAACGATGGTGACATCGTCGAGGGCACCGTGGTCAAGGTTGACCACGACGAGGTCCTGCTCGACATCGGTTACAAGACCGAGGGCGTCATCCCGTCCCGCGAGCTCTCTATCAAGCACGACGTCAACCCGGATGAGGTTGTCGAGGTCGGCGACGAGATCGACGCACTTGTTCTCACCAAGGAGGACAAGGAAGGCCGTCTGATCCTGTCCAAGAAGCGCGCACAGTACGAGCGTGCTTGGGGCGCCGTCGAAGAGCTGCACGCCAAGGAAGAGCCGGTTACCGGTACCGTCATCGAGGTTGTCAAGGGTGGTCTCATCCTCGACATCGGCCTCCGTGGCTTCCTCCCGGCTTCCCTCGTTGAGATGCGCCGCGTTCGCGACCTGGAGCCGTACATCGGCCAGGAGCTCGAGGCCAAGATCATCGAGCTGGACAAGCAGCGTAACAACGTTGTCCTGTCCCGCCGCGCATACCTCGAGCAGACCCAGTCCGAGGTCCGCTCCGAGTTCCTGCACCAGCTGCAGAAGGGTCAGGTCCGCAAGGGCGTTGTCTCCTCCATCGTCAACTTCGGCGCCTTCGTCGATCTCGGCGGTGTCGACGGCCTGGTTCACGTTTCCGAGCTGTCCTGGAAGCACATCGACCACCCGTCTGAGGTTGTCACCGTGGGCGACGAGGTCACCGTCGAGGTTCTCGACGTCGACCTGGACCGCGAGCGCGTGTCCCTGTCCCTGAAGGCAACCCAGGAAGATCCGTGGCGCGTCTTCGCCCGCACCCACGCTGTGGGCCAGATCGTCCCGGGCAAGGTCACCAAGCTCGTTCCGTTCGGCGCCTTCGTTCGCGTCGAGGAGGGCATCGAGGGCCTCGTCCACATCTCCGAGCTGGCTCAGCGCCACGTGGAGGTTCCGGACCAGGTTGTCAACGTTGGCCAGGAAGTCATGGTCAAGGTCATCGACATCGACCTCGAGCGTCGTCGTATCTCCCTGTCTGTTAAGCAGGCCGACGAGGACTACACTGACGAGTTCGATCCGTCCAAGTACGGCATGGCTGACTCCTACGACGAGCAGGGCAACTACGTGTTCCCGGAGGGCTTCGACCCAGAGACCAACGAGTGGCTCGAGGGCTACGACGAGCAGCGTCAGGCTTGGGAGGCTCGCTACGCCGAGTCCGAGCGTCGCTTCAACCTGCACACCGCTCAGATCGAGCGCAACCGTGCTGCAGCTGCTGAGGCCGCTGAGTCCGCTGCCAACTCCAACTACTCTTCCGAGTCTCAGGATGCAGCTCCGGCATCCGATTCTCAGGCAGAGGTTGGCGGCTCCCTCGCATCCGACGAGCAGCTCGCTGCTCTGCGCGACAAGCTCGCTGGCAACTAAGAATGGATCTTTCTCGGTTCGCACTCAGCGATGAACCCGAGATGGTCTAGCTTTTGAGAAAGGCCGCTTCTCCCACTGTGGGAGGGGCGGCCTTTCGCGTATCCTAAGCCGGTATGAAGCTCATTGGACTCACCGGCGGTATCGGCAGCGGAAAATCTACAGTGGCGCAGCTTCTCCTGCACCACGGATGGGAGCTAGTTGATGCCGATCAGATAGCTCGGGACATCGTTGAACCGGGGCAACCGGCGCTCGCTGAGTTAGCAGACGCTTTCGGGGAGGATATCCTTCAAGCCGATGGAAGCCTCGATCGTGGGCTGCTGGCTTCCCGCGCTTTCGCCAGCCGGGAGAAGACCGATCTCCTCAACTCCATTACGCACCCGCGTATTCAGGAGGAAACCCAGGCCCGCTTCGACTCCGCGCGCCGCGCTGGCGCCGACTTCGTGGTGTATGACATGCCGCTCCTCGTGGACAAGGGTCTACACAAAAATATGGACGCCACCATCGTCGTTGACGTCGATGTGGAGGAGCGGGTTCGCCGCCTCGTGGAGTATCGCGGGCTGGATGAGGGGGATGCGCGCCGCCGGATAGCGGCGCAGGTCCCGGACGATGTGCGCCGCGCCGCTGCTGATTTCATCATTGATAACAACGGCGCTCGCGATAAGCTCGATGCGCAGGTTGACGGGGTCGTCGACAAGCTCCGCTCCCGGTTCGCCTAGGGACGCGCAATTAACTAACGCGTCGCTACGACGTCAGAGACTTCAACGTGGTCGTTGTTTTCCATGTCTTCGCCCACGAAGTCGAGGTCTGTGCGCATGAGCATGGTGTTGTAGTCATGCCAGGACGTCAGAGTGTAATAGAGGTGCTGATCGTCCTGGTTCGGCAGAACGAAGGGAGCATAGGTGTCATTGAGCGGCTGGCCGCTGACGACCTTGGTGGTCTTTTCACTCACCAGCATGCGGCGCGGCGACCATGGGCCTTCTGGGCTATCGGCCGTGCGCATAACGATGCCTTCGCCCTCCACCCCGTACATAGTGATGTATTTGCCCAAGTAGTGGTTGTAAGCCACAGAGAGTTCGGATACCTTGCCGTCGAGTACCTCGGTGGCGCTCGCCGGATTCTTCACCCAGGAGCCGTCAGAGTAGTAGCTGAAGGCTTCCTCGTTAGGAAACTCCGACTTCAACGCACGGGACAAATATGCTGGGCCGCGGCGGCCGTTGCCGGTGGTGAAGCGGTAAATGTACTCGTCGTGCTCGATGAAGGCTGATTGTTGAAGTTTTTCAAACCCTTTGCGGTAGTTGGCGCCGCCGGGAATCGGCGCGTTCGCACCGTGGCTAGTGTTGGTTCGGGTGGCCTCTGGCACTGCGCGCCACGTGACTCCGCCATCAGTCGACTTCACGGTCGCGCCAAAGTTGGTGGACCAGCCGGTCTTCGGATCGTGCCAGGAGCGCACCGACATGTAGTCGATGTAGTGCACGCCGTCGACCACTATGCCGGCCGTGGGGATAGTGGTGCGCTCGCCGTTGGTGTCTTTATCTCCCACCTTCTGGGAAGGGATGAACTCCTTAGCCCGGCCTTGAGCCGACCATCCAGAGTTCGTTAGTGCTTCCTCCAGGCGCAGGCCGTCACCATAGTCGTGGTCGCTCGTGCGCAAAAGGAGGTTGGAACGCCACCCGTCGCCCTCGCTTGAGCAATCCATGGAATCGCCGAAGACATAGTAGGATTTGCCCGCGCCATCCGAGTAGGCGATGCCGAGGTCAGTTCCGGAAATATCAAACTTCCGGTCGGTGCGGTTTGGAGAACCGGAACCAGTGATGAGCTGCATGATTTGGGTTGGCCCGCCGCTGATCTGGCGCTGGTTATAGTTGCTGCGCTGTGGTGCCTCAGTATTGCCCGAACTGCTGGACCGGGAAGAGCTGCCGAGTAGGGCGTCGAGCCCACCGAGCGAAGAGCCGGAAGTCTCGGGTTTCGACGTGAAGCTGCCGGACCTCGAGTAGGCCGTACACGGTGACGCGTGGGCCGCAGGGGAGTGGGTCACGATAGCGACAGGCACTAGTCCGGCAATGGTCAACGCGCTGGTAAGAGAACGAAGCTTCATGTCAGCAGATTCTAAAGGAGAGCGCCAACTTTTAAAGGATATGGCGGCTAAAATTTACCTTGTGCTCGCATCCCGTTCACATTCCCTGCTTAATCTGCACCTCCATGGGAACGTGGGATGTTGGGCCTTTTGATAATCACGCCGCGTGCGAAGTGCTCGCGGCAATCCGTGATGGCTCCTTCGATCTTGATACGTTTAAGAAAAGCTGCGTGGATTCTCCCATCGACGTCGATGATGCCGAGGTAATCATTGCCTTGGGGGCATTGGCCACCACGCCTGAAGATAGGCTCCCCGCTGGAATTAGCGCGGATGACGTTAAAGCTTTGCGCACACCACAGACCCGGGCCTGGTTGCGCAAGAAAATCAATACAGCGATGGAGCCCAACAGTTCCCCGATTTATGCGTTGTGGGAAACCACGGGTGAGCTTGAACTGTGGTTGCGCAGGACGCGCGCGGCGTTGCCCTAAAATGCAGTGAGGCCTCCCTTCACAGACACAGGTGAGACAGGTTGCCTAGCCAGTGGGCCCTAGCAGGTTTCGTGGTGTGCGCGTTAGACTGGTCAGCATGGCTTTTGCTGCTGAACACCCCATCCTGCCCGTCTCCGAACATCGCCCTGTTGGCGAAATCGAGCGGCGCTCCGCCGAGTTCCGTGTTGAGTCCGAATTCCAGCCCGCTGGCGACCAGCCCGCCGCCATCGCGGAACTGGATGAGCGGCTCAGTCGCGGCGAGCGCGACGTGGTACTCATGGGTGCCACGGGTACCGGTAAATCCGCGACAGCCGCCTGGCTCATCGAAAAGCAGCAGCGCCCAACACTTGTGATGGCGCCGAATAAAACGCTGGCGGCGCAGCTGGCAAATGAGCTGCGCCAGCTTCTCCCACACAACGCGGTGGAGTACTTCGTCTCCTATTACGACTACTACCAACCGGAAGCCTATATCGCGCAGACGGATACCTACATTGAGAAGGACTCCTCTATCAATGAGGACGTGGAGCGCCTCCGCCACTCCGCCACGTCAGCTCTTCTTTCTCGCCGTGATGTGGTTGTGGTTTCTTCTGTGTCGTGTATCTACGGTCTGGGCACGCCGCAGTCCTATCTTGATCGCTCTGTTGTGCTAGAGGAAGGGGAGGAGATCGACCGCGATCGCTTCCTCCGCTTGCTCGTGGATATTCAGTATGAGCGCAATGACGTGGGCTTTACGCGCGGAACCTTCCGCGTCAAGGGCGATACCGTGGATATTATCCCTGCCTATGAAGAGCGCGCGGTGCGCATCGAGTTCTTCGGCGATGACGTGGACGAGCTCTACTACATCCACCCCTTGACGGGCGACGTGCTGGAGCGGGTCGACGAGGTAAGAATCTTCCCCGCAACGCACTATGTAGCTGGGCCAGAGCGCATGGCCCGTGCCATCGAGGACATCAAGGAGGAGCTCGCGGAGCGCCTCGCGGAGCTGGAGAACCGCGGCAAGTTGCTCGAAGCGCAGCGCCTGCGCATGCGTACCGAATACGACCTTGAGATGATCGAGCAGGTGGGCTTTTGCTCCGGCATTGAGAACTATTCGCGCCACGTTGATGGACGTCCCGCCGGCTCCGCGCCGGCGACACTCCTGGACTATTTCCCAGAGGACTTCCTCACCATCATCGATGAGTCTCACGTGACCGTCCCGCAGATCGGCGGCATGTTTGAGGGCGATATGGCCCGCAAGCGCAACCTCGTGGAGTTTGGCTTCCGTTTGCCTTCTGCCGTAGACAACCGTCCGCTCACTTTCGATGAGTTCGAAGAACGTGTGGGACAAGCGGTGTACATGTCGGCGACGCCCGGTGATTTCGAAATGACGGCTTCCGGCGGCGAGTTCGTGGAACAGGTCATTCGCCCCACCGGCCTCGTAGATCCCAAGGTGACGGTCAAGCCCACCAAGGGCCAGATTGATGATCTCATCGATGAGGTCCGCGCCCGCACCGCGAAGCAGGAGCGCGTCCTGGTCACGACGTTGACCAAACGCATGGCAGAGGACCTCACGGACTATTTGCTGGAACACGGTATCAAGGTGCGCTACCTCCACTCGGATATTGACACGCTTCAGCGCGTGGAGCTGCTGCGCCAATTGCGCTTGGGGGAATTCGATGTCCTCGTGGGCATCAACCTGCTGCGTGAGGGCCTCGACCTTCCTGAAGTTTCACTTGTCGCCATCTTGGATGCCGATAAGGAAGGTTTTCTGCGCTCCACCACCTCGCTTATTCAGACTATTGGCCGCGCCGCCCGAAATGTGTCCGGTGAGGTCATCATGTACGCCGATAAGATTACGGACTCAATGCAGGAAGCCATCGAGGAGACTGAGCGCCGCCGTGAGAAGCAGATTGCCTATAACAAGGAGCACGGCATCGACCCGCAGCCGCTACGCAAAAAGATCGCCGATATCTTGGACCAGGTTTATGAGAACGCCGATGAGCAGGGGCAGGACGCGGATCCCACGGCCATCGTCGACAAGCCGGATGTGTCCTCCATGGCTGCCGACGAGGTGCAGGCGCTTATCGACGACCTAACGACCCAAATGCGCGAGGCAGCCCGGGAGCTCAAATTCGAGTTGGCGGGGCGCTTACGCGATGAGATCGCTGATCTGAAAAAGGAGCAACGCGGTCTCAAGGAGGCCGGCATTTGACGACGCGCCTAGTCCTGAAATTTGCCAACTCAATGTGCGGGTAAAACCCGTCTCGGCATAGCAGACCGTGTCATACTATTTAAAGATTAAGCACTACTTATAAGGAGAATTATGCTGAGCTACAACGTTATCGCTGTCGGAACCGATGGTTCTCAGACGTCCATGCGCGCTGTCCGTTCTGCCGCATCCATGGCGCGCGCTTATGACGCGACACTGATTATCGTGTCTGCTTTCTACAACCACTCGGGTTCGATGCTCGGCGCCCCGAACTCAGAGGATGCCCGAGTACCGGTTGTGAGCGAAGAGATGTCGGAAAGCTTCCTCAACAATGCCGCGGAGATTGCGCACAGCGAGGGGGCGGAGCGGATTGAGATCATCGCTAAGTCCGGTGACCCGGTGAATTCGCTCCTCGAGGTCGGCAGGGACCATGACGTTGATATGTTCGTTGTGGGTAACAAAGGAATTCATTCGGTGCGTGGTCGCGTGTTCGGCTCCGTGGCTACGGAGCTCACTCGTAAAGCCCACGCTGACGTCGTCGTGGTCAACACCACTGACTAGGGCAGAACATGGCGCGCTGAGCCTCGTGCGCGCTGATCGACGTGAACGCGCCAGCGTTGTTAGACTAGCGGGTGCGCAAAAGCTTTAAAATTTTGTCAAGCGGTGGCCTCATGGTTGAGGCCAGCGAAGAAAGGTCATCATGAGCGATTACAACAAGATCGTGGTCGGCACCGACGGTTCCAAGTCCTCCCTGCTTGCTGTGGAGCGCGCCGCCAAGATCGCCGCAGCCTTCGATGCCACCCTCATCATCGGTTGCGCCTACTACGAGAACCAGGAGCAGGCTTCCAAGACTTTGCGCCAGGATTCCGTGACGATTCTCGGTGATGAGAAGGCCCAGGCCAACCTCGCCTCTGGCAAGGAGCACGCAGAGAAGTTCGGCGTGGCGAAGGTGGAGACCGCTGTGCGCCCGGGCACCCCGGTTCAGGCCCTGATGTCCATTGTCAACGACAACAAGGCAGACCT
The DNA here is from genome assembly GCF_001813925.1 of Corynebacterium sp. HMSC072D12. NCBI lineage: Bacteria > Bacillati > Actinomycetota > Actinomycetes > Mycobacteriales > Corynebacteriaceae > Corynebacterium > Corynebacterium sp. HMSC072D12. The sequence continues at coordinate 33,242 of NZ_KV814411.1, read as the reverse complement.
GCTCATCGTGGGTAACCGTGGAATCAACTCCCTGACCGGCCGCCTGCTTGGTTCGGTACCGGCGGACGTCGCACGTCAGTCTGATTGCGATGTCATGATTGTCCACACCGTCAACTAACGCTTTATTGCGTGCACGGCGCGCAGCGCCCAGAGACCTTCAAAGAAAGGGTTACCTGGGCCGCTGCGCGCCTTTTCTTATCTTCCTAGCTGGAAGGAAGAGTGCGGTAGGCACGGGCAAGGGCGTTACCGTCGGTGCCTTGAATGAGCGGGATATCGAAAGAAGACTGCTCGTTGACCTTCACCAAGGGAGCGAGCGAGCCGTGGGACAGCAGCTGCTCCTGCGGTGTGAGATTGCGTATCGCAACTGCTGCCACATGGTTAGGATGCTCCGCTGCCGCGTCCGCATAGGTCAAGGGATCGTGCTGGCCATCATCACCGATGAGCAGCCAGCGCAGTTTGCGGAAAGCGATGAACAGGTTTCGCAATTGGACGCGCTTGTGCTCCAGGCCATTGCGGAAGAGGCCGGTAGGTGTAGGCCCCCAATCCGTCAGGAGTAGCGGGCCGCGGGGGAATCCGTTGTCCGCCATGAAGTTCACCAACGTGTCATAGGTGTTCCACGCACCGGTGGAGAGGTAAATGAAGGGTGCCTCTGGGTGCTGCTGGTAGATCTCTCGGTAGAAGCTGGCCATGCCTTCTACTGGTTTGCGCGTATTAGTGCGCTTGACCCAAGAATTCCACGCCGCAATCATCGCGCGTGGCAGCCACGTGACCATGATGGTGTCATCGATATCGCTGACCACACCGAAGGTCGTGTCCTTATCCACGATGAGGACCTCCGCGCTGGCTTCCTCGGCGCCCTTGGCACGGATGGTGACCTCGTGCCAACCGGGTTCTAGCCCGTGGTCATGGACTAGCACGTCGACATAGCCGTTGTCGTTCGTGGTGCCCGCTACCGTTTTCCCGCCAACCGTAACTTCAACCTCGTGGTGCGTGACCTGAATGGTGAAGAACTGGCGGTATCCGCGTTGAGCCCACGTATCGCGCTCTTCGGCGGCAGGGTCATGCATGAGGACCCGCCCCAGCACGTGGACGAATTCCTCGTTGCCGTAGCCGGCATAGCCAGTAACACTGGGGCGCCAGCCTTTGCGTGCTGAGCGCTTGAGCGAGTAAGCATTTGCGGTGGATTCGACTTTGCGGGCGATATCGGAAAGTGCCATGCGCACCAGATTAACGGAAAACCTCCGCGTAGCGGCCGGCGATGGTGAGGGACTGCGTCGCACGCGTCAGCGCCACGTAGAGGTTGTGCAGACCCTGCGGGGACGCTTCCACGATGTCATCCGGATTGACTACGGTGACGTGGTCAAACTCCAGTCCTTTGATCTGCTCAACGTTGGCTGCGGTGATCACAGCGCGCAGGCGCCCGTCAGCGTCCTGGAAGGTTGCGGGCTGAAGGTCGCTCTCACCGTCCTGCCAGATAACGTCCACACCGTCGCGCACCGCGATGCCTGGCGTCGCCTCGGGGTTGATGGATTGAAGGAGCTGGTTGGCCAGCTCCGTGATCGGGCGCGGGGTTCGGTAGTTGACACTCAGACCGTGCAATCGGAAGCGCTGGCCGACGAAAGGCTCGAGAGTCTCGCCCCAATCATCAACGCCGGCGGGAGCTCCAGTCTGGGAGGTATCGCCGACGAGCGTCATCCACCGGGAAGGGCTGCGCCGGAAAATCATGCGCCACTCCATTGGGGTCAACTCCTGTGCCTCGTCGACGATGACGTGCCCGTAAGCCCACGTGTAGTCCTCGCGGGCACGTTGAGCGGTGGTGCGGGAATCCCGAACTTCGTGGCGTCGAGCGAGGTGCTCGGCATCGATGACGTCGTGGGCAGAGAGAATCTCCGCTTCGAACATGTCATCATCGTTGTCGGTGGAATCAGATGAGCTCAGAATGTCGAGGGCATCTTCTGCCTCGGCGACCTGCTCACGCCATTCCTTCTCCTCTGCAGCGCGTTCCGCTTCTGGGTCTGGCATGCCGATGAGGACAGCGAGTTCGTCGAGAAGCGCAGCGTCGGACGCCGCCCAAGCCCGGCCATCCTCGCGGTAGAGGGCACCCCGGGTTTCCTCATCGTAGGCGCTGGCCGCTGAATCGATGCGTTCGGTGCTGCTCAGGAGCTCGGCGAGCACATCTGTAGGCGCCAGATGGGGCCAGAACTCGTCGATGAGCTCCAGGACCTGCGGTTCTTCAGCAAGATCATCGTGGAGCTGGTCCACATCTGCGCGGGAGAGCAGGTTGGCGCCTCCCAGCGGATCAGAACCGATGCGTTCGGCCATCTGTTGGGCCAGCGATTCGATGAGGTGTTCCGCAAACGCGGCTTGGGCATCGTTGTGCGGCTTGCGCGAGCGCCGTGCGCGGGTTCGTGCTGCCTTGACCATCTGGGGGGCCACGGTGAGCTCGAGCCGATCGATCTCCAGCGTGCGCAGCTGCTCGGGCACACGCTGGTAGTCCTTCACCGCGTTGCCGAGAATCTCCACCATGGCCTCTGAACCCTTGATTTCGCGGGCGAGCAAGGTTTCAGCGTGTGTAGCCTCGATGCTGGGGAAGAGAGAAGAAATGGTGGAGAGTACAACGCCGGTCTCACCAAGTTCCGGGAGTACTCGGGAAATGTATTCCAGGAAGGTGGAATTGGGGCCCACGATGAGCACGCCCGTGGCGGCTAATTGTTCGCGGTAGGTGTAGAGCAAGTAAGCCACACGGTGCAGCGCCACCGCCGTCTTGCCGGTTCCTGGTCCGCCTTCGACCACCATGACTCCGCGCGTGCTGTCACGGATGATCTCATCCTGTTCGCGCTGAATGGTCTCCACGATGGAGGGCATATGGCCAGTGCGGGCACGCTGCATGACGTGGTGGAGGGCGGATTCACTAGCGACATCGCTGCTTTCTGCAGTGTTGTCTCCTTCGAGGATCTCGTCGCTAATACCGGTGACAGTGCGACCGGTAGTCCTGATATGCCGGCGGACGTGAACCCCTTCAGGGTGCGCAGTGGTTGCCAGGTAGAAGGGCCGCGCCATCGGGGCACGCCAATCCAAAAGAAGCGTGCGGTAGTCCTCCTCCCGGGCATCAAGTCCCATGCGGCCGATATAGCGGCGGTCGAGGCCTTCCGGGGTGGGGTTATCGCCAGGTGCATCAATGTCGATGCGCCCAAAAACTAGACCGAGTTGGGCGACGTTAAGTCGATCCAGCTTGGCTTGTAGGCCGTGGTACTCGGTTTCGCGGCGCACGAGAGCATCAGCATCTGGGGTATGAGGGTCGACGGCTGCTTGCACCTCGTTGAGGCGTACATTGGCAGCGTGGACCTCGTTGTCCAGACGCTCAAAGAGGCCGTCGACATAGGCTTGTTCGCTGGCTATTTCGGCGCTGTGCTCGCTCGCGTGGGCGCTGGTTTTCCCGGTGTGAGTCGCGGGTGAAGATTCAGACACAAGGCTCCTTGGGTGCGTATGAAGGCTTCTCGTGAACAGACGGGAAGTAAGAAGGGAGATAAAGGAAGAGTGGACAGGAAAAAGAACAACGGCCCAGCATACTAGCTGAGCCGTTGTTGTCTCCACCGCGGTGATTATCGCGGTGCGTTGCGGGGCTTTCCGCAGCGTAGGAAGGAGAGCTTAGAAGCGGTCACCAAACTTCTTGAAAGCTTTATCCAGCTTCTTGGAGGCTTGCTTCTGGAGCTTCTCAGCGCGCTTGCGAGCCTTCTTCTGGGCGCGCTTTCCGTCGAGCGAATCTGCCTTGGCTAGGGCCTCGTCAGCGCGGTCTTGTGCCTTGCCGGCTGCCTTTACCAGACCCTTGCGGGCGGTTTCGGTGTTGTCACGTGCAGCGTCAAGCCAATCATCTTTGTTCTCCTCAAAGAACTCACGAGCGGTCTCAGCCTTGTCCTCGACGAAGGAGCGCGCGGAGTCGATGAAGTCCCGGCCAGCGGACTCCCAATCATCACGGTTGTCCTCGACGTAGTCCTTGGCGGTTTCGAACCAGTCATTAGCCTTATTGGTCACATCAGAAGAAATCTCGTTGGCGCGGTTGGAGAAGTCTTCTGCGAACTTCTGCTGCTCGGACTTACCCGGCAGCGCCTGCTGGATCTTCTTGTTGGCACGCTCCGAGGCCTTGGCAGCACGCCAACGCACGGAGGGCTTGCCTTCGGTGTCCTGCGTAACAATGGCCAAGGCACCAAGTAGGGCAGTGTTGGTGATGAAGCTGTTGCGCTGTGCTTCCTTGTCCTTCTTGGAATCGGCGGTCCAGAAAGCGTTGCCCACCAGGTTAGGGACGTGCGTCAGCGCGAGCACTGCAGCCGAGGTGCGCGGGGCTTTGCCCAGTGCCAAGGTGGTACCTGCAGCGGTCTTCGCACCGCCGAGTGCGCGGGTAACGAGCTCTGGGTCATTTGGGATGTAGCCTGCATATTCGCGGGGCAGCACCTTGCGCAGGCGCTTGAGCGCGGACTCGGTGTCCGCGACGTGCTCCGAGGTGTTGCGGAGCGTATCCACACCATCCCAGACAAACACGGAGGCCAGCATAGGACGGGCAAATTTACGAATCATAACGTGCTCCATTCAATAGATCTTTAAAGACGTTCGTCACACCATAGTACGCGGGTTAAGCAAGTGCCGCTGTCAGTGCAGCAGTTAATAAGTTGTTACCAACGCCGCTCCCACCATTCGTCCATGTGCGGGCGCTCTGCGCCGAGCGTGGTGGGTGCGCCGTGCCCAGGGCGGACGATCGCTTCGTCCGGGTAGACATCAAAGAGACGCTGCGTGACATCCTTGTACAGACGCACGAAGTCACCTTCCGAGGTGGTCTTGCCCACTCCGCCAGGAAACAGTGAATCGCCAACGAAAAGGTTGGTAACCCCATCAATCTCTGCGGTAATGGCCGCACCGCCGGGGGTGTGTCCGCGCAGAATAATAACGGGTAGTTCGTAGCCGGCGAATGGGAGCGTATCGCCGTGCTCCAGCTCGACGTCGACGGGTGCCGGCAAGGCAGGGGAGTCCAGGAAAGAGGAGTAATGCACGGCACCGGTTTTATCCAGAACCTCTTTGAGCGCGCGCACGTGGTCCCAATGACGGTGCGTGGTGAGAACGGAAGTGATCTTTACCCCATGGTCGGCGGCCAAGGAGAGCAGCGCAGGGGCGTCAGCGGAGGCGTCGATAAGCAGCGCCTCGTCACCGGCGCACAACAGGTAGCAATTGTTGTCCATCTCGGACACGGAAATTTTGTGAAGCTCAAGCGCGTTGTTCATAAGTCCAACCATACGGGTACATTCTGAGTGAGAACTCTCTGAACACACATTCTTTTGTGTAGGAAGGCAGCAACTAGTGGCTGATCGTTTGGTCGTACGAGGTGCGCGTGAGCACAACCTCAAGGGCGTGGATATCGACATTCCGCGCGATAACCTGGTGGTGTTTACCGGTCTATCAGGATCCGGTAAGTCCTCACTCGCCTTTGACACCATCTTCGCCGAGGGCCAGCGGCGCTACGTGGAGTCCTTAAGCTCTTATGCGCGCATGTTCCTCGGCCAAATGGATAAGCCGGACGTCGAGTTTATCGATGGCTTATCACCGGCGGTGTCCATTGACCAAAAATCCACCAACCACAATCCGCGTTCCACCGTCGGAACCATCACTGAAATTTATGACTACCTGCGTTTGCTCTTTTCTCGCGCGGGTACAGCGCACTGTCCTGAGTGCGATGCCGTCATTGAGCGCCAAACCCCGCAGCAGATCGTGGATGAGGTCTTAAGTCACGAGGAGAAGCTTAAGTTCCAGGTCCTTGCCCCTGTGGTGCGCCGACGTAAGGGCGAGTTCGTTGACCTCTTCGCAGATCTCGCGGCGCAGGGTTATTCCCGCGTTCGGGTGGATGGTGAGCTTTACCAGCTCAGTGACCCGCCCAAGCTGAAGAAGCAGATCAAGCACGACATCGATGTCGTCGTGGACCGCCTGCAGGTGAAGGCTTCTCAAAAGCAGCGGCTGACGGATTCGGTGGAAACAGCACTGCGCTTGGCAGACGGCCTAGTCACCCTGGATTTCGTAGACCGCGAAGAGCTCACGCACACCTACTCGGAGAAAGCAGCCTGCCCCAACGGCCACACGCTGACCATTGAGGAATACGAGCCTCGCGCGTTCTCGTTCAACGCGCCTTTCGGTTCCTGCCCGGTGTGCGATGGCTTGGGCACGCGCCTTGAAGTGGATGTGGATTTGTTGATCCCGGATCCGGATGCCCCGGCTGTCGAAGCCATCCAACCGTGGACGTCGAGCCCCAATGCGCGATATTTTGTCAAACTGGTTGAAGGGCTAGCGAAAGCCCTGGACTTTGATCCGCGCACCCCGGTGTCCGAGCTGAGCAAGGAGCAGCGCCACGCGCTGATTTATGGCACGGATGTGGAAGTCAGCGTGCGCTATAAGAACCGCTATGGCCGCCAGCGCAACTGGACCGCGCCGTTCGAGGGTGCCATCGGCTTCTTGGAACGCAAGCTCGATCAGACGGATTCCGAATCCCAGAAGGACCGTCTGCTTCAGTACACCCGCCGCGTGCCTTGTAACGCTTGTGGCGGTACCCGCCTGAAGCCGGAAATCTTGGCGGTGCGCTTAGCCTCCACCGCACATGGCGAGCAGTCCATCGCTGGCTTGACGGCGCTGTCCATCGAGGAGGCGGCGGAGTTCCTCGACTCGCTCGTGTTGGGCCACCGCGAGGAGATCATCGCCGGTGCCGTGCTCAAAGAAATCCAGGCTCGCCTGCGCTTTCTTCTCGACGTCGGCCTGAACTACCTGACCCTTGACCGCGGCGCCTCCACGTTGTCCGGCGGTGAAGCACAGCGCATTCGACTCGCCACCCAGATTGGTTCTGGTCTGGCGGGAGTCCTCTACGTGCTGGATGAGCCCTCGATTGGCCTGCACCAGCGCGATAATCAGCGCCTTATCGCCACGTTGAAGCGCCTGCGCGATATCGGAAACACCTTGATTGTGGTGGAACATGATGAAGACACCATCCGGGAAGCGGACTGGCTTGTCGACGTTGGGCCTCGCGCCGGCGAATTTGGCGGAACTGTGGTCTATCAGGGAGAACCCGCCGGTATCGAATCCGTGGAGGAGTCCCTGACGGGGCAGTATCTGTCAGGAAAGAAGAAGCTTGCGGTCCCGGATACACGCCGTGAGATTGACCCCGAGCGCATGCTCAAGGTCGTCGGCGCGCGCGAGAATAACCTCAAGGGTATTGACGTCGAGATTCCACTGGGCGTCCTCGTCTGCGTCACTGGTGTGTCTGGCTCAGGAAAGTCCACAGTGGTCAACCAAATCCTGGCCAAGACCTTGGCCAACAAGCTCAACCGTGCCCGCCAAGTGCCCGGTCGTGCCACACGCGTGGAGGGCGTGGAACACCTAGACAAGCTGGTGCAGGTGGACCAGAGCCCCATCGGCCGCACCCCGCGCTCGAATCCGGCAACCTACACAGGCGTCTTCGACAAGATTCGTAATCTTTTCGCGGAAACCCAGGAGGCGAAGGTCCGCGGCTACAAGCCGGGGCGGTTCTCCTTCAACGTTAAGGGTGGACGCTGTGAGGCCTGCCAAGGCGACGGCACCATCAAGATTGAAATGAACTTCCTGCCCGATGTTTACGTGCCGTGCGAGGTCTGTGATGGTGCCCGCTATAACCGCGAAACGCTGGAGGTCCTTTATAAAGGTAAGAACATCGCAGAGGTTCTCGATATGCCGATTTCGGAGGCAGCCGAGTTCTTCGAACCCATCACCTCAATTCATCGCTACCTCAACACCTTGGTGGAGGTAGGCCTGGGATATGTCCGCTTGGGTCAGGCCGCCACGACGCTTTCTGGTGGTGAGGCACAGCGCGTAAAGCTGGCATCCGAGCTTCAGAAGCGCACGAATGGACGCACGGTCTACATCTTGGATGAGCCGACGACTGGTTTGCATTTTGAGGACATCCGCAAACTTATGCTCGTCATCCAGGGGCTGGTGGACAAGGGCAATTCGGTCATCATCATTGAGCACAACCTAGACGTCATCAAGGCCGCCGACTGGATCGTGGATATGGGGCCAGAAGGCGGTTCCGGTGGCGGAACTGTCGTGGCCCAAGGCACGCCGGAGGACGTGGCGCAGGTAGAAGGCTCCTATACGGGAGGGTTCCTCCAGGAGATGGTGTGATGGTGGGGCAGAAGAACACACCCATGGCTGCTTTAGCTCTTTGCCTCGCCGTGGCAACAACCTTAACTGGCTGTTCGAGCCCTGAACAGAACATCAAGCATCCATCTACTGAAGAAGCAGGTGAGGGTGATACGCCGAATTTCGACGTGTCCTCGCAGCTGCGCGCCGTTATCGCCGACGTAGAAAGCGAGTTTGACGTTCGTGCCGGTGTGTCCGTGGCGGATAAAAAGAAGACGTTCAACGCTGGCCTCAAGGGCCATGAACCTGCATGGTCGACCGTGAAGGTTCCCATCGCCATTGCCGCTCTGCGTGATGGAGCTAGCCTCGAGCTCGTGGACCTCGCAATTAAAGAATCTGATAATGATGCAGCCTATGCACTGTGGTCCCACGTCCAATGGACCGAGGGGGATGCCGGCAGCGCGGTGAAATCCCTGTTGAAAGAGTATGACTCAACCGGTGAATTTGCCGAACCCTTTGGCTATTCCACGTGGTCGCTCGAAGAACAAGCGAAGTTCGGCGCGCACTTGCCGTGCATACCAGAAGCTGAGCAAGTGTATGACGCGATGGATGACATCGTGGAGTGGCAAGACAATGGGCTTGATAAGCTGCCGGACACCCGCGCCAAAGGTGGCTGGGGATTATCTGAAACTGATAACGGATATACTCACCGTCAAATTGGAGTTCGAGAAACTGCAGGCGGCGGAACTGCGGAGAATAGCGCGGTGGGTCTGGCCATTGAGGTCACTATGCCTGGGGAGTATGCCGATGAAGCGATACCCGCCCTCGACATGCTAGCCGCCGGAGTTGACCGAGTGGTCTCTGAGGCGCTGAAAGCCAGAGCACTAACGCCGTTGGAAGGTTGCGCGCAACCCGGTGCGCCATCAGCGGTGGTAGGGACGTCGTCAACCGCTACAAGAGAGGTATCGACAAACACGTCGGCACGCCGATTTGGCTCACGATGATCGCGGTGATAGAGTAGTGCGCACTACCGCCCGTAGCGCCTCCTCCAGGAGGTACTTGGGCCGCAAGCGGAGTTTCTCCCACCCGATGCCGCGCAGGATGAATTGTCCAGTGCAGGATAAAGGTTAAGAGTAGGCGCCATTTATGGCGCGTGCTTGAAAAGAAACTCCCGGATGTCTATGGCACCGGGATTTATTCGTTTGTGGTCACGGTAGGCACACTACTAGCCCCCACAATCGAGGAGAACCACAATCAGCGCTGAAGCTCGCATTAATGAGCGCATCCGAGTACCCGAGGTCCGTCTTGTTGGCCCCGGTGGTGAACAGGTGGGCATCGTTCGTACAGACGATGCTCGCAAGCTCGCGTACGAAGCAGACCTTGACTTGGTCGAGGTCGCCCCGAACGCGAAGCCGCCCGTAGCCAAGATCATGGATTACGGCAAGTTTAAGTACGAGCAGGCCCAGAAGGCCCGCGAGTCCCGTAAGAATCAGCAGCAAACCGTGGTGAAGGAACAGAAGTTCCGTCCGAAGATTGATGATCACGATTACGAGACCAAAAAGGGCAACGTGGTGCGCTTCCTGGAGAAGGGTTCCAAGGTAAAGGTAACCATCATGTTCCGTGGTCGCGAGCAGTCGCGCCCGGAGCTCGGTTTCCGTCTGCTGGAGCGTTTGGCTGATGACGTCGCAGAGGTTGGCGTCGTGGAGTCGCGCCCCAAGCAGGATGGTCGCAACATGACCATGGTTCTTGGGCCCGTCCGCAAAGGCAAGAAGTAGACCACGCTCCACTTAGGATTTAAGGATTTAATTCTCATGAAGCAGAAGACTCACAAGGGCACCGCCAAGCGCATCAAGGTGACCGGCTCCGGCAAGCTGCGTCGCGAGCAGGCCAACCGCCGCCACCTCCTGGAGGGCAAGCCTTCCAAGCGCACCCGTCGCCTGAAGGGCACCGAGGACGTTGCCAAGGCAGACACCAAGCGCATCAAGCGCCTTCTCGGCCGCGCATAGTCAGCGCCGAAACACTCCATTTCCACACACCACAATCAAGATAAGGAAGTATTACTGTGGCACGAGTAAAGCGCTCAGTTAACGCCAAGAAGAAGCGTCGCGCGATCCTGAAGTCCGCTAAGGGCTACCGCGGCCAGCGCTCCCGTCTTTACCGCAAGGCCAAGGAACAGTGGCTGCACTCCATGACTTACGCTTACCGCGACCGTCGCGCCCGTAAGTCTGAGTTCCGCAAGCTGTGGATCCAGCGCATCAACGCTGCTGCTCGTATGAACGACATCACCTACAACCGCCTCATCCACGGCCTGCGACTGGCTGAGATTGAGGTTGACCGCAAGATCCTGGCTGAGCTTGCTGTTAATGACTTCGAGGCTTTCTCCGCTCTGTGCGAGGCCGCCAAGGCTGCACTGCCGGAGGACGTTAACGCTCCGAAGGCTGCTTAAGCTTTCACTAGCCTGCCCACGCCCACTGCTTCCCACAACAAGGAAACGGTGGGCGTTTGGCGTTCCAAGCTTCAATTATGGGAACAGGAGCCAATGGGGAATAGGCCCCAGTGAGGTGAAGAAAAAGGGGACATGGCGTGTGCTTTGTGTTACCTTAATCAAGTTCCCACGTTCTCTTCCTGTGTTTACAGGCTTAAAAAGGAGTCTTTCTCATGACCAACCCCAACGGCGGTTTCCAGCAGAACAACCCGAATGCTTCGGGCAATAACCCTCAGTACTCCAATCCGTTCGACTCCAACGGAAGTCAGTACCAGGGCGGCAACTACGGCCAGAACCTGCCGGCCCAGCAGGGCGGGTACCAAGGTCAAGGCCAGTATTACTCTCAGCAGGCCCCGGTCAACGCGCCGCAGAAGTCCTGGCTGGTTGCCCTTTTGCTGGCTTTCTTCCTCGGTGGCTTCGGCGCTCATAACTTTTACGTTGGCCGCACGGGTCGCGCCATCGGCCAGGTATCCCTCTGTGTCTTTAGCGTCTTAACGTCGTGGCTGGGTATTGGTGCAATCTCGGCGGGGATCCTCTGGATCTGGGTGATTATTGAGTTCATCATGATCATCGCCGGTGCAGGCGGTTATGACCGAGACTCCAACGGCATCCCGCTGAAGAAGTAGTCTTTTGCACATATTTTCTAGCCCACCTCTCTCAAGCTTGGAAGAGGTGGGCTAGCTGCATTGTGCTGCCCATGCGATCCGTGAGCTCGCAGGAGGCCTCGGTAGGGTGGAGGCTATGAAACTGGACTTTGAGAATGCCTTCACCGAGCGCACGCCGCGCATAGTCAATGCCGCAAAATTGCATCGTGCCGCTAGCCGTCGGAAGGCAGAGCGTTTCCTTATTGAGGGTGAAAATGCTGTCGACGCAGCGGTGTCCACAGGCGCAGCCACGGACGTTTTCATAACGGAAAAGGCCGCCGAACGCTTTGCACATATTGTGCAAACCTGCGGCTATATGGACGTCTATGTTCATCCCATCTCCGACAAGGCAGCCAAGCACCTCTCCGATACGGCCACGAGCACAGGCCTCTTTGCTGTGTGCCGTCCTGTCCTGTGGACTGCAGGTAAAATCCTGGCGGGCAAGCCGCGTTTGGTCTCAGTCCCAGTGCTTACTTCCGAGCCGGGCAATGCAGGTACCTTGATCAGGACTTCGGATGCCATGGGCGCCGATGGCGTCATCTTCGCGGGTGAGACGGTCGACCCCTTGGGCTGTAAAGTCGCGCGTGCATCAGCTGGCTCACTCTTCCATATTCCCGTGGCTCGTGATCCCAATATCAAAGATGTCTTGGGTAAGTTGCGCTCCTCCGGCATGCAGGTGCTGGCAACGGCCGCTGACGGCGAGGTGGACCTCGCGGATGCGGACCTTTCCCAACCCACCGCATGGCTGTTTGGAAACGAAGCGCATGGACTAGGAGAACTGTTGGATGAAGCCGATATGCGCGTGCGCATTCCAATTCTGGGCCGTGCAGAGTCTCTGAACCTTGCCACGGCTGCCAGCATCTGCCTGTACGAATCTGCCAAGCAGCAGAACCGCTAGTCTCTCCTTGGGCTGGGGCTGGTGGCCACAGAAGTCGGGGAGCACGGTAAGATAGCTCGCGTTAGTTTTTGTGCGAGAAGAAGGTAATCAAGGCACGTGTCCGACACACCTCAGATCGAATTGACCGAAGAGGCCCTCGAGGCCGCCGCGCAGAAGGCCATTGCCGCCTTCGAGGCTGCATCCGACCTCGACGAGCTCACTTCCGCCCGCCGTGAGCACCTTGGTGATGGCGGCTATATCCCGCAGGCCCGCCAGTCGCTGGGGCAGTTGCCAAAGGATCAGCGCAAGGATGCTGGGCGTGCGGTAAACATCGCGCGCGGCAAGATGGAGAAGCGCTTTGCACAAATTCGTGAAGTGCTCGAGCAGGAGGCTCGCGCCGCGCAGCTCAAGGCGGAGAAAGTCGACGTCACCGTCCCAACTACCCGGGCGCAGACCGGTGCACTACACCCAATTACTGCGCTGTCGGAGCGCATTGCGGACATCTTCGTGGGCATGGGTTGGGAAATCGCCGACGGCCCAGAGGTCGAGGCTGAGTACTTCAACTTCGATGCTCTGAACTTCAAGCCCGATCATCCGGCACGTACGTTGCAGGACACCTTCCATGTGGGTAAGGAGGGCTCGAAGCAGGTTCTCCGTACTCACACGTCGCCGGTGCAGGTGCGTACGATGCTCGAGCGTGATGTACCGCTCTACATCGCTTGCCCAGGCCGAGTTTTCCGTACCGACGAGCTCGACGCGACCCACACGCCAGTCTTCCACCAGGTGGAAGGCCTTGCCGTGGATAAGGGACTGACCATGGCCCACTTGCGCGGCACTCTGGAGCACCTGGCCAAAGTTCTCTTCGGTCCGGAGACCACCACTCGCATGCGCGTGAATTACTTCCCGTTCACCGAGCCTTCTGCTGAAGTCGATGTGTGGTTCCCGAACAAGAAGGGCGGCGCCGGCTGGATCGAGTGGGGTGGCTGCGGCATGGTTAACCCCAACGTTTTGCGTGCGGTCGGCATCGATCCGGAGGAGTACACCGGCTTCGCCTTCGGCATGGGCCTTGAACGCACCCTGCAGTTCCGCAATGGTCTCACCGACATGCGCGACATGGTGGAAGGCGATGTCCGCTTTACCTTGCCATTCGGCGTGCAGGCATAGGAACCCAGAGAAAGGATAGAAAGAAAACAATGCTTATTTCCCAAGACTGGGTTACCCGCCTCCTCGGCACCGCAAACTCTGGCTGGAACGTATCCGCCGAAGAGCTAGACTCCGGTTTTGTCCGCGTCGGATTCGAAACCGAGGGCTATGAGGCTCTTCCGGAGACCACGGGCCCGCTCGTTATTGGCCAAGTCGTGGAGATTGAGGAGCTCACCCAGTTCAAGAAGCCAATCCGCTACTGCCAGGTGAATGTAGGCAAGGCCAATGGCACCGGCGAACTCCAGGGCATTATCTGCGGCGCGCGTAACTTCCGCCTCAATGACTATGTCGTGGTTTCCCTTCCGGGTGCTGAGCTGCCGGGAGGCTTCAAGATTGCTGCCCGTGAGACCTATGATCACATCTCAAACGGAATGATGTGCTCCGCGGCTGAACTGGGCTTTGGTGCGAAGGCTGATGGCATCATCGTGCTGGGAGAGGAAGTCGCCGACAAGGTCGGTGAGGACGCTCGCCCCCTCATTGGGCTGTCCGATACCGTCTTCGACGTCAACATCACCCCAGACCGCGGCTATGCTTTGTCGGCACGTGGCCTGACGCGGGAGATTGCCTCCGCTTTCGACCTCGCCTTCCCCGACGTGGCGCAGGATCCGAACGTTGCTGGAGTCGATACCTCTGCTGTACCGGCGCCGAAGGGCGAGCTGATCGCCGTCGATCTGCGCGAAGAAACCAAGGCCCAGCGCTTTGGTCTGCGCAAGGTTAGCGGCATTGATCCCGCTGCCCGCACACCCTTCTGGATGGAGCGCGAGCTCATGCTGTCCGGCCAGCGCAGCGTCAATCTGGCGACCGACATCACCAACTACGTTATGCTGCTCCTCGGAGCACCGATGCACGCCTTCGACGCCAACGTCGTGAACGGCGACCTCGTTGTGCGCAATGCTAGCGAGGGGGAGACATTCGAGACCCTCGATCACGTCAAGCGTGAGCTTTCGGCGGGCGACGTCGTCATTTGCGATGACAACGGCATCCAGTCCCTCGCTGGTGTCATGGGAGGCACCACCTCCGAGATTTCTGATGAGACCACTGATATCTACTTTGAGTCGGCCATTTGGGATCCGATTACCGTGGCCCGCACGTCGCGCCGCCACAAGCTGTCCTCGGAAGCCTCCCGCCGTTTCGAGCGTGGCGTCGACCCGGCCATCGTAGAGGCTGCTCTCGACGTTGCGTGTGCGCTGCTGCAGCAGATTGCTGGCGGCACCATCGAGACTGGCAGGACGCTCGTGGGAGACGTCGCCAAGCGCGAGCCCATCACACTGCGCGCCGCCAAGCCGAGCGAATACGCCGGCGTTGAGTACTCCCGCGAGACCGTGGTGAAGCGCCTTATTGAGGTGGGCTGCGAGGTCTCTGGCGAAGAAGAAATGTCCGTCGTCCCCGCGTCTTGGCGCACCGACATCGACATGGATGTGGATCTCATCGAGGAGATCCTGCGTCTGGAGGGCCTCGAAGATATTCCGACAATTCTGCCTACCCCGGTGGGAGGTCATGGCCTTACTCCGGCCCAGAAGCGTCGCCGTGCAATCGGACACGGCTTGGCTTATGCAGGCTATGCCGAGGTTCTGCCTTCGCCGTTCATTGCCAACGACACCTTCGACACCTGGGGTCTGGATAAGGAAGACCCGCGCCGCCGCACTGTTGCCGTGCAGAATCCTCTCGAATCGGATAAGGCCATTCTGTCCACGACGTTGCTTCCGAATCTCCTTGAAGCCATCGCCCGCAACGTGGCTCGTGGCCGAAGTGACCTCGCCCTCTTCGGTCTCCAACAGGTGGCATTCAAGCGTGCTGATGCGTCCCCGATGCCGTCGGTGGAGACGCGCCCGGAGGACTCCGTGGTGAGCGAGCTTTTGGAGTCGCTGCCGCTACAGCCGCTGCACGTGGCCACGGTCGCTACCGGCAACATTGAGCACGAGGGTCCGTGGGGCTCTGGTCGTGCTTATAGCTACGCAGATGCCATTGAGTCCGCGCGCCAGGTTGCCCGCGCCGCCGGTGTTGACATCACTGTCAAGGCGGCCGAGCAGCTCCCGTGGCATCCGGGCCGCTGTGCCGCCTTGGTCCTCGCTGCAGACGAGGAAACCGTCGTGGGCTATGCCGGCGAGCTGCATCCGCAGGTACTGGAGGCCCTTGAGCTTCCAGCCCGCACGTGCGCCATGGAGCTCGATGTCACTGCGCTGCCGTTGGAGGAGAAGTTCCCAGCACCGGTCCTCTCCTCCTTCCCGGCCTTGCACCAAGACATCGCACTGGTGGTGGATGAGGATACCCCGGCAGAGGCAGTGCGCCGAGTGGTTGAGGAAGGCGCCGGCGAGCTCTTGGAATCTGTGGAGCTCTTCGATGTCTTCCGTGGTGAGCAGCTCGGTGAAGGTAAGAAGTCCCTTGCCTTCCAGCTCTTGTTCCGCGCAGATGACCGCACGCTGACTGATGAAGAAGCTAACGAGCACCGACTCGCTGCCGCAGACCTAGCCAAGCAGCGTCTTGGTGCGGAGATGCGCGCTTAGCGTTTACTGGCACCTTTGGTTCCTTAACCCGGCTCACGCACCATGTGAGCCGGGTTTTCTTATGCTGCAAGGAGTGAAGGGGTGGGGACAGGTCCCCTGGAACTGGATGTAGTGTGGCTTGGCTCATAACCTCAAGGGGGCAGCGTTTCCACACCGAAAGGATTGTTCACACCATGCGTTTGATTTCTCGTCTTATAGCTACCGCCGCGGTCGTCGGCGCACTGACCATCGCCCCACATGCTTCCGCTGACTTGTCCCAGGGTTTCTCCAATGCTGATGGCACCGTCAACTGCGAAGCGGCGAATATTGAAGGAACTTACGTCGCTTGTCTGTCCAATGGCGCACGTGCCACTAGTCCGGAATGCAACCCGCCGGGGCAGTTGGCACCACGCTTCTTCTACCATGCGGGCCGCTCCAAGGCTGATTGTTTCAACCAGGGGCTCACGACTTCCAACTTCAAGCGCTTGCAGCCTGGCCAAGTTCACCAATTCAATGAGGTCACCGCCATCGCGGACGCCCAAGGTGGTATCCACTTCGTTGGCCCACAGGGTTACCTGGGCTACGCAGGAAAGAAGGCCGTGTCAGGCGCCGAAGGCCTCGGACAGGTTTCCTCCCGCGTCATGTAGGCTTCGCTCCTATCCCTACTGCAAGGCTCGGATTTTCGCAGGACACTGCGGAGATCCGAGCCTTTTTCTCTGCGGAATGAAGAAAGTGCTTCCAATTTGATTGAATAACATACGGCGGACTGCATTATTTGCTACTGTGGCTGCATGACTATTTCAGTAGCTATCGCCGGAGCCACGGGTTATGCAGGAAGCGAGATTCTGCGCCTCTTGCTGTCGCACCCAGCGTACCTTTCAGGTGACCTGCACATCGGCGCGCTGACGGGGCACTCCAATGCCGGTCAGCGAGCCTCCGAACTCATGCCGCACCTGCCGCAGTTGGCAAATCGCGTCATCGAGGACACCACTCCGGAAATTTTAGCGGGCCATGACATCGTTTTCCTCGGCTTGCCGCATGGGCATTCCGCGGAGATTGGTCGTCAGCTGGGGGAGTCCGTCACTGTCATTGATTGCGCCGCCGATTTCCGCCTCCGCAACAAGGAAGATTGGGATGCATTTTATGGCGGGGAGTATGCCGGTTCATGGCCTTATGGAATTCCTGAAGTTCCCGGCAACCGGGACAAGCTTAAAGGCAGCAACCGTGTGGCGGTCCCTGGGTGTTTCCCCACCACGATTACACTCGGCGCTCTGCCTGCCGTGGCGAAAGGGCTGGTTGAACCGGATCTGTCCGTTATTGCGATTACCGGTGTTTCCGGAGCGGGAAAGAAGGCCTCCGTGGCCCAGCTAGGCGCGGAAACAATGGGCAATCTCAAGGCTTATAAGCCGGGCGGTACTCATCGACACACTCCGGAAGTCCTGCAAAACTTACAGCCCTTTACGCAGAATTCGGTTTCGGTGAGCTTTACTCCGGTGCTCGCGCCTTTGCCGCGTGGCATCCTGGCGACGATTACGGCGCCGCTGCAGGGGGATGCTGACAAGCGCAGCGTTGTTCAAGCTTTCCGCGAGTTCTATGCGGAAGAGCCGTTCTGCCTGGTTCTGCCGGAAGGTCAGCAGCCGGAAACACAGAACGTAGTGGGGACCAACATGGTCCACATCCAGGCTCACGTGGACGAACGCGCTCAGCGTCTGGTGATAACCGCAGCTCTAGACAACTTGTGCAAGGGCACCGCCGGTGCAGCTGTCCAATGCATGAACCTGACCTTGGGCTGGGAGGAAACCCTGGGTTTGCCGCAGGCAGCCGTCGCACCTTAGATGTCCGAATGCTTACGCGCATTCATACTGCTAGTCAATCTCGCTGGAACTTGAATTCCACTAAGACAAGGAGAAAATAGAAATGATCACCGCACCCGCAGGGTTTCTCGCAGGGGCAACGAAGGCTGGGATTAAGCCCTCGGGAAAGCCTGATATGGCACTCGTGGTTAACCAGGGCCCGAATTTCGACGCAGCGGCGGTGTTCACCCGCAACCGCGTGGTGGCCGCACCCGTGAAGCTTTCCCGTGAGGCAGTAGCCGATGGCACACTTCAAGCAGTTATTTATAACTCTGGCAACGCTAACGCCTGCAACGGCGAGCAGGGAGACAAGGATGCCGCGGCGATGGTTGCCGCTGTCTCCGAACACACGGGCATTCCTGTAGCCAACGTTGCTGCGTGCTCGACGGGCCTCATCGGAGAGCCACTGCCCATGGAGCAGGCCCTAGCAGGCATCGGGGTGGTTGCCGGGAATTTGGGTGCAGATAAGGCTCACGGTCAAGCTGCGGCAGAGGCCATCATGACCACCGATACCGTAATTAAGGAAGCAGTCGTCGAGTCCGACGGCTGGAGCATGGGCGCGATGGGCAAAGGCGTGGGTATGATGGCTCCCTCGCTGGCCACCATGCTGGTATGCGTGACCACGGATGCCGTGGCCTCCCCGCAAGCATTGCACTCGGCCCTGCAGGCCGCCAGTGATCAGACCTTCAACACGCTCGATGTGGACGGTTCGACGTCAACGAACGACACCGTCATCATCCTGTCCTCTGGTGCTTCTGGTGTAGAACCGAGCCAGGAGGGGTTGGATGCAGCGGTCCTGGCCGTGTGCTCCGATATCGCGGATCAGCTCCAGGCAGACGCTGAGGGCGTGACCAAGCGCGTAAAGATCACCGTGGAGGGAACGAGCACCAATGAGCAGGCGCTGAACGCTGCGCGGACGTTAGGGCGCGACAACCTCTTCAAGTGCGCGATGTTCGGCTCGGATCCCAACTGGGGCCGCGTGCTCGCCGCAGTGGGCGTGGCGGATGCCGATATGGACCCGGAGAATATTTCCGTGTTCTTCAATGACCAGGCCGTATGCGTTAAGTCCACTGGTGCGCCCGGCGCGCGCAATGTTGACCTTTCTGGCGCCGACATTGACGTGCGCGTGGACCTCGGAACCGGAGGAAGCGGTACTGCCTTCGTGCGTACCACCGACTTGTCCCATGACTACGTGGAGATCAACTCCGCGTATAGCTCTTAGTTCTCACGGGGAGGAAGAATGCTTCAGGGATTAAGCAATGCTGACCGCGCCACGGTGCTCGCGGAAGCTTTGCCGTGGCTGCAGCACTACCGCGACAAGATCGTCGTCGTCAAGTACGGCGGTAACGCGATGGTGGATGACTCGCTCAAGGCTGCCTTCGCCGCCGACATGGTTTTCCTGCGCACCGTGGGCGCTAAGCCCGTCGTGGTGCATGGTGGCGGACCGCAGATCAATGAGATGTTAGGCAAGCTGGGCATTGAAGGGGAATTCAAAGGTGGCTTCCGGGTGACCACCCCGGAAATCATGGACGTGGTCCGCATGGTTCTCTTCGGCCAAGTGGGGCGCGGGTTGGTCAATCTCATCAACTCCCATGGTCCCTATGCTGTGGGAACTTCCGGTGAGGATGCTGGGTTGTTTAAAGCCCGCAAGCGGCTCGTTGACGTCGACGGTGAGCCCACCGATATTGGCATGGTGGGGGACATTGTCAGCGTCGAACCTTCTGCTGTCATGGACATCATCGAGGCCGGGCGCATCCCGGTGGTGTCCACCATCGCTCCCGGAAATGACGGCGAGGTCTACAACATTAACGCGGATATCGCTGCCGGCGCGCTGGCACGAGCCCTAGGTGCCGAACGCCTGGTTATCCTCACCAATGTGGAGGGTCTGTATACCGATTGGCCCAACCGCGAATCCCTGGTATCGAAAATTGAGGTTGACAAGCTCAGGGCACTGCTCCCCGGCTTGGATTCGGGCATGATTCCGAAGATGGAGTCCTGCCTCATGGCCGTCGAGGGTGGTGTGAGCGCCGCCCATGTCATCGACGGGCGTATTGCTCACGCCGTGTTGCTGGAGCTGCTCACTACGGGCGGCATCGGCACGATGGTGCTGCCCACTGATTACAACCGTGAGGACTACCCAGAAGGCACGATCTTTAGGAAGGACGATAACAAGTGACTGCGCAGACCACACTGACGCAACGGTGGGGACAGGTGCTGAGCAACACCTATGGCACCCCACCCGTGGCCATCGTATCTGGCAAGGGAGCCACGGTTACTGATGAAGACGGTAAAGAATACATTGATATGCTCGCCGGCATTGCAGTGAATTCGCTGGGCTATGCCCACCCGGCCATCGTTGAAGCGGTGAGCACTCAGGTGGCGACCGTGGGGCATGTCTCCAACCTCTTCGCCAGCAAACCTGTCGTCGAGGCTGCCGGAAAGCTCCTGGAAAAGGTGGGGGACAGCGACGCCCGTGTCTTCTTCTCTAACTCCGGCGCGGAAGCCAATGAGGCTGCCTTTAAGCTGGCTCGCCTGACGGGGCGTCGCCGCATTCTCGCCGCGCATCATGGTTTCCACGGCCGGACGATGGGCTCTCTCGCTATGACGGGGCAACCTGCAAAGCGCAAGGCTTTCGAACCTTTCCCAGGCGGAGTGGAGTTCTACACCTACGGCGATATTGATTATTTGACCACGTTGGTGGAGCAAAACCCGGAGGATACCTCCGCCATCATCTTGGAGCCCATCCAAGGGGAGACCGGTGTGATTCCAGCGCCCGATGGATTCTTGAGCGCCGTGCGCGAGCTGTGCACCAAGCATGGGATCCTCATGATTGTCGATGAAGTCCAAACGGGTGTGGGGCGCACCGGCGATTTCTTTGCCTTCCAACATGAGAACGTCCTTCCGGATGTCATCACCATGGCCAAGGGCTTGGGCGCGGGTATGCCGATTGGTGCCACGATTGCCCGTGGTCAGGCTAAGGATCTCTTTACTCCGGGTTCGCACGGCACGACCTTCGGCGGAAATCCCGTCTCCTGTGCGGCGGCAGCGACGGTGCTGGAGCTTGTCGACGCCCCCTTCCTCGCCGACGTTAGCCGCAAGGGCGAGTGGCTACGCACCGAGCTAGCTCAATCTCCGGCTGTGCAGTCTGTCCGGGGCCGAGGGCTTATGCTAGGAGTTGTATTAAATAAGTCGGTGGCTAAGGACGTTGTGGCTGCGGGCCTGCAACACGGTCTTATTCTCAACGCCCCAAGTAGCGAGGTCGTGCGCCTGACCCCGCCGCTAGTGATTACCGATGAAGAACTCGCGCAGGCTGTGGAGCGCCTGCATAAGGTACTGGAGGATTTTGGATGAGCGTGCGCCATTTCTTGGCCGATGATGACCTCACACCGCAGGAGCAAGCGGAGGTCCTTGATCTCGCGCTGAGGTTAAAGAAGGACCCTTTTGCCGAGCGTCCTTTGGAGGGGCCGAAGTCAGTCGCGGTTCTTTTTGACAAGACCTCGACGCGCACGCGCTTCTCCTTCGAGGCAGGAATCGCTCACCTAGGCGGCCACGCCATCGTCACGGAGACTAAGTCCACGCAGATGGGGAAGGGCGAGACTTACCAAGACACCGCAGCCGTGCTCTCCCGTTTTGTCGAGGCTATTGTCTGGCGCACCTATGCACACCAGAATTTGTTGGAGATGGCTGAAACTGCGACGGTCCCTATCGTCAACGCTCTGTCCGACGACCTACACCCCTGCCAGATCCTGGCGGATTTGGTGACCTGCCGCGAGAATTTCGGTGACCTTGCTGGCTGCAAGGCCGTCTACCTGGGTGATGGCAACAACAACATGGCTAACTCTTATATGTTGGGCTTTGCCACCGCGGGCATGGAGATGACGATCATTGCGCCGGAAGGTTTCCAGCCGCAGCCGGAATTTGTAGAACGTGCCCGCACGCGCGGCACGGTGACCGTGACTGATTCCCTTGATGCTGTCGGCGGCGCCGACGTTGTTATCACCGATACCTGGGTTTCCATGGGGCAGGAAGATGACGGCAAGGACCGTCGCACCCCGTTCCTGCCTTACCAGGTCACCCCAGAGGTCATGTCCCGTGCCAAGGAAGAGGCAATCTTCCTGCACTGTTTACCGGCCTATCGCGGCAACGAAGTGACCGCTGAGGTGATTGACGGACCACAGTCCCGTGTTTTCGACGAGGCGGAAAACCGCCTCCATGCGCAGAAGGCGCTGCTCGTGTGGCTTCTTGCAGCTCAGGAGGAGAACTAAGCGCATGACGACAACACCAACTACGCGCAATGCCCGCCAAGCAAAGATCTTGGAGATTCTTGACCGCACGCGGGTCACGAGCCAAGTCCAGCTCTCCGAGCTCTTGCTCGATGAGGGAATCGACATCACACAAGCCACCTTGTCGCGCGACCTCGATGAGCTGGGCGCCAAGAAAGTGAAACGCGATGGTGGCCGGTCCTTCTACGTGGTGGGCGGCGAGTTAGAGCAATTCGAAGACCAGCTCAACGGTCCGCGCGAGAAGCTGCGTCGCATGCTCGATGAACTCGTGGTCTCCCACGACTTCTCCGGCAACATCGCGATGCTTCGTACTCCCGCGGGCGCTGCCCAGTACCTAGCATCCTTCATTGATCGCGTGGGCCTGCCAGATGTGGTGGGTTGTATTGCTGGCGATGACACCATCTTTGTCCTTGCCCGTGAAGGACTAGGAGGCCGTGAGCTTGCAGAAAAGCTCACCAGCCGTACTATTTAACATTTATACGTAAGTCTGTATAATATAAATCAGTTCAATTTTTAGCACCTGTCTGTCTTAAAGGAGCAAACTACTATGACTGCACGCGTTGTGCTTGCCTACTCTGGCGGTCTGGATACTTCCGTCGCCATTCCCTACCTGGCCAAAATGACCGGCGGCGAGGTTATCGCTGTGTCCCTCGACCTTGGTCAGGGCGGCGAGGATATGGAATCTGTGCGCCAGCGTGCTCTCGACTGCGGTGCTGTCGAGTCCATCGTTGTCGACGCAAAGGATGAGTTCGCAGAAGAGTACTGCTTGCCCACCATCAAGGCGAACGGCATGTACATGAAGCAGTACCCGCTGGTGTCTGCTATCTCGCGCCCGCTCATCGTCAAGCACCTCGTAGAGGCCGCTCAGGCCCACGGTGGTACGCATGTTTCGCACGGCTGCACCGGCAAGGGTAACGACCAGGTGCGTTTCGAGGTTTCCTTCCGAGCATTGGATCCGGCACTGGAAATCATTGCGCCGGCGCGTGACTACGCCTGGACCCGCGATAAGGCGATTGCCTTCGCTGAGGAAATCGACCTTCCGATCGAGCAGTCCGCTGCGTCCCCGTTCTCGATTGACCAGAACGTGTGGGGCCGTGCGGTCGAGACCGGCTTCCTGGAAGATCTGTGGAACCCGCCGACAAAGGATCTCTACGCTTATACCGAGCAGCCGGACCTGGGCAATGCCCCGGACGAGGTGACCATCACCTTTGACAAGGGTGTGCCCACCGCTATCGATGGCAAGCCGGTTACCGTCCTTCAGGCCATCGAGGAGCTCAACCGCCGCGCCGGTGCACAGGGTATTGGCCGTCTCGATATGGTGGAGGACCGCCTGGTGGGCATCAAGTCCCGCGAGGTCTACGAGGCACCTGGCGCCATGGTTCTCATCAAGGCCCACGAGGCATTGGAAGATGTCACTGTGGAACGCGAGCTGGCCCGCTACAAGCGCCTCACGGACGCCCGCTGGTCCGAAGAGGTCTACGATGGCCTCTGGTTCTCGCCGCTGAAGCGCTCCCTGGATGCCTTCACCGAGTCCACCCAAGAGAATGTCACCGGCGATATCCGCATGGTTCTGCATGCCGGCACCGCCACTGTCAACGGCCGCCGCTCTGGTCAGTCTCTGTACTCCTTCGACCTGGCTACCTATGACACGGGCGATACCTTCGATCAGACTGCGGCCAAGGGCTTTGTTCAGCTGCACGGCCTGTCGACGCAGATCTCCAACCAGCGTGACCGCGACGGCGGTTTCCCCACCGGCAAGTAAGCAAGCTCCGCCAAGGTCAAGGTAAGGAAACGATGCACAAGACTAACGAGGGCGCGTTGTGGGGAGGCCGCTTTTCGGGCGGCCCATCCGAGGCGATGTTTGCCCTGTCCGTATCCACCCACTTCGACTGGGGCCTCGCCCCCTATGATGTGCTGGCCTCCAAGGCACACGCTAAGGTCCTGCACAAGGCCGGATTGCTGTCCGACGCCGACTTGGACACCATGCTCAACGGCCTCAGCGAACTAGGGGAGAAGGTTGCTTCTGGTGAATTCACCCCGCTACCGACGGACGAGGACGTCCACGGCGCGATGGAGCGCGGGCTCATCGACATTGTAGGCCCCGAGGTTGGTGGACGCCTGCGCGCCGGTCGTTCCCGCAACGACCAGGTAGCCACCCTGTTCCGGATGTGGATCCGCGATGCTATCCGCGATATCGCGCTCCAAGTCACCGACTTGGTGGACGCTCTGGCTGGTCAGGCCGAAGCTCATCCGGATGCGATTATGCCGGGCAAGACCCACTCCCAAGCGGCGCAGCCAGTTCTGCTAGCGCACGAGTTGCTCGCACACGCCCAGCCGTTGCTGCGTGATATCGAGCGCCTCCAGGATCTGGACAAGCGTTTGGCCGTGTCTCCTTATGGCTCGGGTGCACTCGCTGGTTCCTCGCTGCACTTGGACCCGGAGGCTATTGCCGAGGAGCTCGGTTTCGACTCCGCCGCAGAGAACTCGCTGGACGGTACGGCAGCGCGGGATTTCGCCTCTGAAACGGCCTTCGTCCTTACCCAGATTGCCGTGGATATGTCGCGCCTATCCGAAGAGATCATCTACTGGTGCACCCCGGAATATGGCTACGTCACCTTGGATGATGCTTGGTCCACTGGCTCGTCGATCATGCCGCAGAAGAAGAACCCGGACGTACCGGAGTTGACCCGTGGCAAGACCGGCCGGCTCATTGGCAACCTCACCGGCTTGCTGGCAACGCTTAAGGCGCAGCCCTTGGCCTATAACCGTGACCTGCAGGAGGATAAGGAACCTATCGTCGACTCAGTGGCGCAGCTGAACCTTTTGCTGCCGGCGATGACCGGATTGGTCGAAACCCTGACCTTCCACGAAGATCGCATGCGCGAGCTCGCCCCGCGCGGTTTCACCTTGGCCACTGATCTGGCCGAGTGGATGGTGCGCCAAGGCGTTCCTTTCCGCGAGGCTCATGAGGCTTCTGGTGCGTGCGTGCAGATTGCAGAGTCCCGCGGCGTTGACCTAGTGGATCTCACGGATGAGGAATTGGCGGGCGTCGACAAGCGCCTGCTCCCCGAGGTCCGCGAGGTGTTGACCATTGATGGGGCAGTGGCATCGCGCTCTACTAAGGGCGGCACCGCCGGTGTCCGCGTGGTGGAGCAGCGCGAAAAGGTTCGCGAGCGTGCTCGTGGCGCACGCGACTGGGCGCAGACTCCGCTGCGCTAAACGCGCCAGCTTCTCTAACCGCATGGTCCTTCTGGCCATGCGGTTCTTTTCTTATGTGGGGGTGACGCAGAGCGCTCTTTTCCACTGCGTATAGTTGTCGTGCATCACAGCGCGGGGGTAGGAGTGAGTTGCGTCTCATAAGGTTCCTATAACGTTTCCTTAGGGAATGCGAAGCTCCATCGCGTTCCGGATTCGGAAAGGACTATCTCCCTTATGACTGAAACACTTCGGCCGCCCAACGCGGAGTCTCATGAGAAAGAGAAGGCGGTCTATGCTTCGGAAGACCACGGCCTCCAGAAGGGGATGAGCAACCGTCAGCTGCAGATGATTGCCATCGGCTCTGCCATCGGTACTGGGTTGCTGCTCGGCACCGGCGGGCGCCTCCAAACGGCGGGACCCTTCCTGGCCGTCTTGTACTTGGTGTGTGGATTCTTCGGCTACATCATTTTGCGCTCGCTCGGTGAACTCATCGTGTACCGCCCGAGCTCAGGTTCTTTCGTCTCCTACGCGCGTGAGTTTTATGGCGAAAAGACTGCCTTCGTGACCGGTTGGCTCTACTGGGGAAATTGGGCGGCGACGTTGGTGGCAGATGGCACCGCAGTGGCCATCTACATCAAGTGGTTTGGGCAATATACCACGTGGCTTGACGCCGTCCCGCAATGGTTGCTCGCTCTCGGTGTGGTGTGCAGCATCCTGCTGTTCAACATGCTCTCAGTGAAGATCTTTGGCGAGCTGGAGTATTGGTTCTCCATGATCAAGATCGTTGCGCTGATCATTTTTATGGTGGTGGCGATTGGTGTGGTTATTTTAGGCCATCCGAATGGTGATCCGACTGGGTTTAGCCTCATTGCTGATGCCGGCGGTTGGCTGCCGAATGGTCTGCTTCCTGCGGTTATCGTCATTCAAGGCGTGGTCTTCGCCTACGCCGGCATCGAGCTGGTGGGCACCACCTCCGGCGAGACCAAGGACGTCGAGAAGCATATTCCGCGTGCGGTCAACAGCGTGTTGTTCCGCATCGTGGTCTTCTACTTCGGCAGCGTCCTGCTGCTGACCTTGGTGCTGCCGTATACGACCTACGTGGCGGAGGTTTCGCCCTTTGTGACCTTCTTTGAGACCCTCGGGGCAGGCTATGCGGCGCCCATCTTCCAGCTGGTGGTTATCACTGCAGCTATTTCCTCTCTGAACGCCGGGCTATATTCCACGGGCCGCATCATGTACAACATGTCCACCGCTGGATCCGGCCCTAAATTCGGTGCCCGCATGTCTAAATCCGGCGTTCCCTATGGCGGCATCGTGATGGCTGCCTTCGTCGGCCTCGCCGGTGTGTTTCTCAACTATGTCGTGCCGGAGATGGCTTTTGAAATCGTGTTGAACCTCGCGGCGCTCGGAACATTGGCGTCGTGGGCGGCAGTAGCCATGTCACACATTAAATTTGTGCAGCTGGCCAAGAAGGGTCGCTATACCCGCCCGACATACCGCTCACCATTCGGACAAGCCGGTGACTGGTCGGTGTTGGCTTTCATCGCCGTGGTCATCCTTCTCATGGCCTTCGATTACCCAATCGGAACTTTTGCCTTGGCTTCGACGCTGCTGCTCATTCCGGTATTCGCAGCCATGTGGTTTGCCTGGCGTGAGCGCATTTATGCCATCGCGGCGGAGAGGAAGGCCAAGCACCTGCCCACATCGCGCTTCCCGGCTGCGCCGCAGACGGACCTTCACCCTAAGAACTAAGACAAGAATCAAGAGCGGAGAAAGAGATGAATCACGCAGTCAAGTTTGTTGATGTAGAAAACATGGCACGCTGGATACAGCGCGAGGGAGTAGAAAACATCATCACCGGTATGGTGGATTACCTTGAAGCGGACTATCGCGAATGGGAGCGCTTCGACAAAATCGCCCGAGTTGCCTCCCACACCCCGTTTGGCGTCATCGAACTTATGCCCACTTCCAACGGTAAGGAGTATTCCTTTAAGTACGTCAACGGTCACCCCTCCAATCCCGCGCGCGGATTCCAAACGGTTACGGCCTTCGGCGTGCTTGCCGACGTCGACAATGGCTACCCCACCTTCGAAGCAGAGATGACTCTGCTCACAGCGCTGCGCACGGCCGCTACCTCGGCCATGGTTGCCAAACACCTGGCCCGGCAGGATTCGAAAAGGATGGCCATGGTCGGGGCTGGTTCCCAGTCGGAATTTCAAGCACTGGCCTTCCGCGGAGTCATGGGGATTGATGACATAGCCATCTACGACATTGACCCACAGGCGGTAGAAAAGTTTAGGCGCAATCTTGAGCCGCTGGGCTTTAGTATCACTGCCTGCACGAGTGTCGATGAGGTGGTGCAGGGCGCGGATATCATCACCACCTGCACGGCGGATAAAGCGCAGAACCAGATTCTGGCTGAGCGCCATGTTCTCCCGGGCGTGCATCTCAACGCTGTGGGCGGTGATTGTCCCGGCAAGACGGAGCTGGAAAGCTCGATTTTGGACAAGTCAAAAGTCTTTGTTGAGTTTCCCGAGCAAACCCGCATTGAGGGCGAGATTCAGCAGAAGCCGGAGGATTTCCCAGTCGTCGAGTTTTATCAGGTACTGACAGGCCAGGCCACGGGCCGCGATAGCGAGGAGCAGATTACGCTTTTTGATGACGTCGGATTCGCTATTAGTGATTTCTCTGCTCTGCGTTATCTACGCGATTCTGTTCGGGGCACCGACCTAGAGTCCGAGATTGATATCATTGCTAACCCTGAGGACCCGAAGGACCTCTACTCTTTGGTAGCGAACGTTCCTTCTCTTCTTTAAAGAACTGGGTGAGGCAGGACAGCGGGCTCCCGCTTTACCCCCCTCACCCCCTTCCTTTACCCAGCAATGAGAAGAAGATCACTTTATGATTTAGATCATGAGCAGCACATCGTCGACGAAGCGTACTAAATCCTTCGTATTCGCCGCAGTGTTCATCGCCCTCGCCGTGGCCTCCCTCGTGGTGGGGCGTGGCGGAGATTCCCTGCCGAAGTTCAACTTTTTCAAGGACACGACCCTTGTCACGGGCGCAATTAGTCCAGAACTGGAAGCTACCTTTAAAGACCCGGCCCTGCTCGAGGCTTTAGAGAAACACAACATCGAGCTCGACCTCGATGTTGTGCCGGCTCGTGACTTCGTTGAGCACAGCAGCAGCGTGGACAAGGATTATGACTTCATTTTGACGGACCCCAATGGCGCTGCGTGGGTGTCTGACCTACGCAATACCAACCCGGAGTTGGCGGAACTGGATGAAGGTTCTCCGATGGTATTTGGCAATCAGTTGTTGGTGCTGGTGCATAGCGAGCTTGTAGAGGACATGAAGAACCACGACTTGGTCACGGAATCCGACAACCTAGCTTCGTTGAACGTAGAGACCTTGGTGGACATGTCCCAGGAAAACACTCGCTGGCGTGACATTAGCCCAACCTTCGGCTCGCCGCGTGTCGTGGATGTTGCAGTGCCCCAGGTAAGCCAGTCTTTTGCCGCATTGCGCTACGCCCGTGTCCTACGCACCGTTGGGGCGGATTACGCGGAGAAGAAGCTAGGACGCGATGACAAGGCGAAGATTGATGCGGAAGCTGATGACATCATGCGGGGTCTCGTAGCGGAACAAGGCTACAGCGAGACCACCGACCAGGGAATTCTCGATGCTTTTCTTCGGGTAGATAAGGGGGAGATGCCCATGGTCTTGGCAACTACCGATCAGTACGTGCGCCTGCTCCACGAGGGTGAGGACCTGTCCCGCTATACGTCCTTAGCCCTGAACCCACCGACGACGTTGACCAGCATCGTCATTCCTCGCACTGAGGAGGGAGCGCTGTTTGCTAAAGCAATGAATGAGGACGGCATCCCTGCGGTGATGGAGAGGCTCGAGCTCAGCACAGAGGCCTCCGGCTTCAGCTCGAAATTTGATCCATCCAGCGATCACAGTATCCCCGTGGATGGCGGAGAATATAGTCAGCTGCGGTGGGCTGATTTTGAGGAAATTCTGCAGGCAGTCGGTTAAGGCTCCGCAGTAACAAGCATCAGGAAGGTTGTGAGGGAATGTTTCGGTCACTAAGAGTACTGCTCATCCTAGTGGGCACCATGGCGCTGACGGCCTGTTCGATGGGTGATCTGTTGGATGACTCTCAGAAACCCGGCGCTGGGAATTCATTCAGCGGGGGTCTCAGAATCGTGGCGGCAACGGAGCTCGAACCTCTGGAGCCCGTGCTTGCCGAAGCCTCCCAAGACCTCGGCTTCGACATCACCATGACCACCGAGGACGGAACGCTGGCGAATTCTCGCACACTTAAGCAAGGTGGTTTCGAGGGGACCTATGACGCGACGTGGTTTGCCACCAATCGCTATGCGCGCATTATTGGTGCAGATGGCCAGCTGGGAAGAGAACACAGCGTGGCACGTTCCCCGATAGCTCTCGGCGTGCAGTCCGCTGTGGCACAAGAGCAAGGCTGGACCGGCAAGCAGCCGACGTGGCAAGAAATCGCCGACTCCGAAATAACTTTTGGCATGACGGATCCCTCTACCTCAAATTCGGGTTTCTCCGCGCTATCGGCAGCAACGACTGCTTTTGCGGACACAGGACGCGCCCTCACGGAAAAGGACATCAGGCAATCCACTGGCAAAGTGCAGAAGCTCTTTGGCAACCAAACCCTGACATCAGGTTCCTCTGGCTGGTTAGCGGACCGCTTCCGCGAACACCCGGAGCAAGCCGATGCAATCTTTAACTATGAATCTGTGCTTTACCAGCTCAAAGATGAGGGAGTAGACATAGAGGTGGTCATCCCCTCCGATGGAGTGATTTCGGCTGACTATCCGTTGTCTTCCTTGGTGAGCTCTTCAGACAAAGACGCAGAAGCAAAAGTACAGGCGCTTGCTGGGTGGTTTGCGGAGCATCCAGACAAGCTCACAGACTTTCATTTGCGGGTAGATAATTCTGACTTGCCCGGCACTGTTTTTGAGCTGCCCTACCCAGCAAACGAGCAAACCGTTGATGCGCTGGAGGCTGCCTTTG
This sequence comes from Corynebacterium sp. HMSC072D12, assembly GCF_001813925.1. Taxonomy (NCBI): domain Bacteria; kingdom Bacillati; phylum Actinomycetota; class Actinomycetes; order Mycobacteriales; family Corynebacteriaceae; genus Corynebacterium; species Corynebacterium sp. HMSC072D12. The sequence goes on along the minus strand of NZ_KV814411.1, from coordinate 3,025 downwards.
CCCATGAACTGCGCAATCCTGGCAACACGGCTTTGGTCCTCGATACCTCCGGCTCCATGGAAGGCGAGCGTATGGATCTACTCAAGAGTAGTTTGCTCCCGCTTATCGACGGCTCAGCTGACGGCACCCCAGATGGCGAAGGCCAAGTTGCCTTCCGAAATCGCGAGCATATCAAGCTGATTCCGTATTCTTCAGAGCCCCAGCAGCCAACTCGTGCACGCGTGGATAAGGATCAGCCGGCAACCACCAAGGAGCTTGCAGACCGCGTGGAACGCCTCGTTGCGGATGGTGATACCGCGACCTTCGAGGCCGTCCTGAATGCTTTCGATGAAGTGGATACCAGTGGCGGCGATATTGGCACTGTCGTGCTCATGACCGACGGCGAAGTTACCCGTGGGCGCACATTTGCACAGTTCAAGGAAGCCTATGAGCAGCTGCCCGAGGACAAAAAAGAGATTCCGGTCTTTGTCATCTTGTATGGTGAAGCCAATATCCAAGAGATGGAAGAACTTGCTCAGCTCACTGGTGGCAAGACCTTTGATGCGCTCAACGGTGACCTCGCTGCCGCATTCGAAGAAATTCGTGCCTACCAGTAAACCAACTCCACCTTTCCCAGGAGGATCTGCCCTACATGAACGCCTTGAACTCGCGAAAAGTTGTTGTCGGCGTTGCGGTTACCGCGCTCGTCGTTGTCCTCCATGTGTTAAGTGGCGGCGGTTTGGGCTTCCTGTGGCCGGTCGTCGCAATCTGCACAGGTATGGCTGCTGGATTCGTGACGCCGCCACGGCAAGAGAAGGTTTTGGAGCCACCAAAGGCAGGGGAAGGCGAGCTTATCCATACCTTGGAGGAAGTCCGGTACACCTTTACAGCGCACAAGCTTCCTAGTCCTGTCCAACGTGCGTGGGATTCTTTCGATGAGTCAGCGGTGTGGGTGTTAGACAATTGGCACCGACTCGATGAGGCTCCGCACCAGCAAGCCCTCGTGCGCGACATGATTGAAGAACACTCCAAAGAACTGGTGAGGTCTTACCTCGATGTGACAGACCTGGAGGATCCGGTTGCTGTCGAGGAGATGAGTGAATCGCTCAGCATCCTGGGCCGCGAAATGGAGCAAATCAAGGAGGCGATTTCCCAGAACTCGGTCCGCAAGCTTCGCAATCATTCCATGGCGCTCAAGCTCGAATATGGTGGGACCCTTCCTTCTTTGGAATCTAGGGAAGTGTAGGCTTAGCGCTTATGAGTCTCGATTCGCAACTGCTTGACATCTTGGTGTGTCCGCAGGATAAAGGTCCGTTGAAGTATCTGGCCGAGGAACAGGTCTTGGTCAATGAACGTCTTGGCGTGGCCTATCCCATTGAGAACGACATCCCCGTCATGCTGGTGGACCACGCTACGCCGTGGCCGCGGCAGAACTAGATTTCAAAAGAACGAATCGATTTTCAAAGGAGCCTTCATGAATATCATTGATGAGCTGCAGTGGCGCGGCCTCATTAACCAGTCCACCGACCTCGACGCACTCCGTGAGGCCTGCGAAGAACCCATCACGTTGTACTGCGGTTTTGACCCGACAGGCGATTCGCTGCATGCCGGACACCTCGTACCGATGATTATGCTTCGCCGCTTCCAGAAGGCTGGTCACCATCCGATTGCCCTGGCAGGTGGCGCGACGGGCCAGATCGGTGACCCGCGCGATGTAGGGGAGCGCACCATGCTCTCGCAGGAGACCATCAACGACAATATGGTCGCCATTAAGAAGCAACTGCGTCAGTTCATTGATTTTGAGGGCGATAACGCCGCCACCATGGTCAACAATGCTGACTGGACTTCGAAAATGACCGTCATCGATTTCTTGCGTGATGTGGGAAAGAACTTTTCTCTCAACACCATGCTGGACCGTGACACCGTCAAGCGCCGTTTGGAGTCTGATGGCATCTCGTACACCGAGTTTTCCTACATGCTCTTGCAGTCCAATGACTATGTCCATCTGCACGACGAGTTTGATTGTGTTCTGCAAATCGGTGGTGGTGATCAGTGGGGCAATATCGTTTCGGGCGTCGATCTCAACCGACGCGTCAAGGGAGCCAAGGTGCACGGCCTGACGGTTCCGCTCGTGACGGATGCCCAGGGACAGAAGTTTGGTAAGTCCACTGGTGGCGGAAAGCTCTGGCTCGATCCGGAGAAGACATCGCCTTACTCCTGGTACCAGTACTTCCTCAACGCGGGTGACTCCGTGGTCATCGACTACTTGCGGTGGTTTACCTTCCTCAGCCAGGAAGAAATCGCTGAGTACGAGCAGAAGGTTGCCGAGGAGCCCTTCCGTCGTGAGGCACAGCGCCGCCTGGCGCAGGAAATGACCAATTTGGTCCACGGTGAGGAAGCCACGAAATCCGTTGAGCTTGCCGCACAGGCCTTGTTCGGTAAGGCGGAGCTTGCTGAATTGGACGAGCAGACACTGGTTGGTGTGCTGTCTGAGACCACTGTCGCTGACATTGCTGCTGATGAGCCACGCACGATTGTGGACCTGTTGGTTGCTTCTGGCCTTGCCGATTCCAAGGGCGCAGCTCGTCGAACCATCAAGGAGGGCGGTGCATATGTCAATAACCAGCGCATCGAGTCTGATGATTGGGAACCAGCCGCCGAGGACTTGCTGCACGGTGCGTGGCTTGTGCTTCGTCGTGGCAAGAAGAACTTTGCTGGTGCCAAGCTCAACTAGTTAGGCCCGCCACCGGAGATCCTGCAGTGGTTAATCCCGTCGCATAGTGCGGCGGGATTCGTCGTTTTCCGGTGAGATAGCGCTGTAAGGCCGCAAAAGGACCAAATATAGAAGTTGACCAGCGGATTTGGTGTTATATGGAGCTCTGCGTATATTTATCGAGGTCGCCGCGAGAAGCTGGTGACACGGAGATTAACTCCCAGTTGACAAGATTCAAACTTGTTGGCTAGAGTCTGAACTCCAGCCACTCAGAGCAGTGAATAAAAAGATTTAGTGCAAAGAGTGTGCGGATGATGTTTGAGAACTCAATAG
>NZ_KV814410.1:0-215 GCF_001813925.1 Corynebacterium sp. HMSC072D12 | reverse complement strand
TCCTTGTGCGCGATACTGGGATTGAACCAGTGACCTCTTCCGTGTCAGGGAAGCGCTCTCCCACTGAGCTAAACGCGCTTATGTATTTATCAAGACTCTCTACTTATGCCGATAAGGCTGAAGGTCAAGAAAGTCCTGGAGCGGATGACGAGACTCGAACTCGCGACCCTCACCTTGGCAAGGTGATGCGCTACCAACTGCGCTACATCCGCATT
>NZ_KV814409.1:0-25776 GCF_001813925.1 Corynebacterium sp. HMSC072D12 | reverse complement strand
CCCGCTACGCACCCCGAAACCGGAAGAGCCACTATACGTAAAGGTACCTGCAACTCAAGAACAAAAACCTAAAACCGGAATGTACGAGAGACGAGTACACAATAACGGTCTAGAGTGAATTCGGGATAAAGGGCACCAACTCTATACTCTGAACTCCAGCATCTATATCTTTAAAATAAGTAAGACGTTTTAGCAGTGGAGCTATTGCCATGCTGCTAATACCATCCGTATAAACAATTTTACTAACTTTATAGGTTCTGACTATAAGTTGAAGGAACTGAAGAGTCTGCTCCATATCTTCCCGGCCGAGCGCTGTACGCGCAGTTAGGTTGACCTGCCCCTCGTCGACTTCAATCAGTCTCCGCAAAGCACCGCTTTCCAATTGCGTCAGGTAAAAACGCAAGAGCGTAACCCCAGTACGGGAACGAGACGTAGAAAGACTATCCAAATCACTAGGCCATGACGGCGAATAGACTTCCATCCCATAGCTGCAGTCTAATTGTTCTGCAATTTCAGTGATCTCCCTCTCGCCTGCAAACTCACCGGGAGCACAGATGAAAAGTGAATTGCAATTCAGAGACTGCTTCGAGAACAATGCAGCCCAGTTTTCAGTGATAACGGGCAGTGAGAATTTACGCCGTACGACCTCTTTTGAGCGCCTCGAACAACTATCCCAGCGAGATGAGACTCTATCAATATCTTGGATCTTTCGAACTACTTCATCCACGCTAGTGTACTTAATGCCGACGTCAGGGTATGAGTCCACTGAGAAACGCCGGCCAACTGTTGTGTAGTACATCTGACGTGGAAGAAAAGTGACTACGCCAAGAGCCTTCGCGTCATTAAGCGCGTAGCTAAAAGTCTCACCCATTGAGGTAAAAATCAAGTAGCGCGATTTTGCCAATACGTCCCAGTAATCCCTTACGGTGTAAGGTGGTCGGAGCTCCCCAATCTCATAGCGATCAAGAAGTCCCGATTCTTTAGCCTTCGAAAGAAAAGCATCAATACCCGCGTTATTCTTCGTAGCCCGCCCCTCCGGCGCCCTTACGACTGTAATCAAATTGCGCTCATCATAATGAGCCGTTTCATCAAAGAGGTCTTCATCGATCGCTAACTCAAACTCTTGAATTGCAGCCTGGGTACAAGAAGACGTCGAATAAATCTCACGATCGGTACGAGCGGTATGCCTTAATAATCCGTCACCGAAATAGATACTATCGTACTGCTCTTGAGTAATCTCTCCCTTCTTAAGAGCACCACTCCAAGTTGCTTCCGTCCCTACAATAATTTTGCCCGAAAAGCCGCCCTGACGCTTCCAGTCAAGGAGATCCGCAGTAAATGCGATGCTCTTTACGGAAGCTACAGAATTCATAATGATTAGGTCAAACTCTGACAATACTTCCTTAACCTGCTCAGTCAGCTCGGTATCCACAACGAAATCGATATCAAACGAAGATTGTAATACTTTGATCGCCCTGACATTAGCGAGAGTAAGCCTAGCTGTCGAATTCGGTCTGCTCTGCCAAGCTGAGGCCTTTAGGATTTCGAGAGGGGACGAAAAATCGGCACCTTCCTTCAACAGCTTAACTATATTCAATTCGTGAACAACAAATGCAATCTTCATTATTGCCCCTTACTGATGCCTTCTCGATTTAAAAAACTTGTGATCGCTTGAGCTGCATGCATCCCTCCAGAGGCAGCTCTTACTAAATCTTGCCTTCCCCTAATCTCTTCCCGGACGGCAGATTTCCCAAGCATGCGAATAGTCTTTGATAGTTCCGAGGTGTCAGTTGCCGAGAGCCCGAGACCGCGAGATTGAACCTCTGACGCACGCCGACCCTGATCATCCGTCTTTGTTTGCAAATTTGGAACAAAAACTGATGGAAGACCCATTTCGATAGATTCTTGGACCGTGTTATATCCTGCTGCAAAAGCGCCAGCCTCGAAGGCATTGTAATAAATCGACAATGGATACGCCTGAATGCTGAGTGCATCGGATTCCTGTGCATTCTTCGAAAGCGGATTGCGAACTAAAACAGGCGCCCAATCAGCCCCCAACGATCGCACCGCATCAAGAGCAGTTTCCCGAATATCTGAAATATCGTTGATATTTCCAGCTCCAAGCTGCACAAGGAACAGCTTTTTATCTTTCGGCAAGCCCAGCATAGCCCTAGCTTCTTCTCTACTTAGCAAGTCCCCACGTGTTGCTAACGTCACTGGTGGTAGGTAAACCGCCTCCATGCCCTGGCCTACATCTACGCTTTCTTCGCAACCGTAGTCCCCAGGAACCATCACCATAGCCGCGAATTTGTCAGCTCTATGGCGCTGCTTAGACTTTGCATCTACCTCAGGCTTCCAGCAGCCTCGCTGCATCCAGATTAATGGCACACGCCTTTTTTTAGATACAGAAATTACACCCCGATATACATACGTTCCATCAAAGACAATTGCGTCTGGTTGAAATCCCTCGACGACCGAGTCAAAGTGCTCTTCCATCAGCGGGTTCCAAAGCTTTCCAACCATTCCTAAATCGCCGTGCGAAGGAAAGTAGATCGCCTCTGTGGATGACTTTCCAATCATTTTGTAAGCGCTCGACATTGTGTAGAACAGTGAGAGAGAATCAAGATTCTTATCGACGGCGCTAAGCCTTGTAAGGTGCCCTAGGCCGGCCCCATTGCTGCTTACGAACAAGACTCTCGGCTTTCTAGGGTCAATCATACGATCTTTAGTCTGTTCCGCGACACTCTCTCCTGCCGTTGAAAAAGCGCCCGACAGCAATTCAGCCATCTTCTTCTCTGGTTTCGGTAATGACACGGGCGCGCTCATAGCGCTTTTAACGACAACCGTGCGATTTTGTTCTTCAGCATTCGCCTGTGTTACCAAGAGCGAATCCGACTGCTCTTTCGGGCTATTCTTATTTTCAGATTGCTTTGTGATGACGTTATAGAGACGTGCGAATAGACGGTTCACTGCAGACGCTATAGACGCAACGTAATGAAAACCATCATGCTGCGAAATAGGCTCGGCCGCCGTAGGCCGAAAACGCTTGTTTGGCCGACTGGACTCAGTGGGCACTCTCAATACCTCCGTAAGTTTATCGTCTAGATGGCTACGCACCCCTTCAAGCTGTCCCTCTAAGTTTCCAACCTCACTCTGAAGAACCTCGAGCTTCTTCTCCAAACGCGCCGTGGAACGGGCTTCTGAATTGCGTAGTTCCTTTATTAACAGCCGATTCTCGCGGCATTCTTCTTTGAAAAGACTACGAGTCCTGGAACTGTCGAAAACTAAATACCTATGGGTCACCCACAGCAAAGAAACCATCAAGACCTGTGCTAAGAAAAACACGGCCAAGGATAAACGTGAGTTGCCTGCGGCAACGAGTCCTACACAGATCACGCACAACACACCGTAAACTGCTACGACCATTGAAGACTTACTCATTTAAACGTGCCTTAACTGTTTGATAAATGCTTGGACTAAGTGGCGCGGATCGGTCCTAAAACCTGTACTTTCTAGAAATCATAAATCATCGCCGCAAGTTCCCGTCTGATCTAGCTCCTTGATAGCTTCGCTATCAAAAATGATCTCGGGAAAAACATAGCAACTCCGCATCTCCTCCAGTACCGAATCCGCGCTTTCGTCATCTCCCGCTGCTGAATATCTACTCCACTTAGCGTACTCTGCACCGACATCATCAACGCTCCCATCCGCTAGGATCTCACCCAAGTGCAGCCATATAGCACGATTGCAATGCTGTTTTAGAGCGCCAGGGGAATGCGACACTATAAAAACCGTCCCGGAATCCCGCAGAAACTTCTCCATGCGCTCTTTTGCTCGCTGCGCGAACGCAGCGTCTCCAGTGGCCAGCGCCTCATCCACCATAAGGATTTCCGGATGATTGGCGGTGGAAATTGCGAATTTGAGCCTCGCCTTCATCCCCGACGAGTAGGTATTCAGCGGCCGATCGAGCGCTTCTCCGATTTGGGCCCATTCCCCCACTTCGTCCTCCATGGAATGCACACACTTCGGCGATAGGCCTTGAGCCAATAGCCCTAACCTTACGTTTTGTCGGCCAGATAAGTGTGGCTGTAAGACGGCAGAAACACTCAAGAGCGAAGGGGCACTTGAAACTAGAACTTCACCAGAGGTCGGCCGTTCATTGCCTGCGATGACGTTCAAAAGCGTAGATTTTCCGGACCCATTTCGACCAAGGATTCCAATACTTTCACCGCGCTCAGCGACAAAACTGACGCCTTTGAGGGCTTCAACTCGACGGCGACTTCGGCTGAGTGTCAATTCACTTCCGGCTTTGTTGACGACAAAAGTCTTTTTTAAGTTTCTCACTACAACTGTCGGATCATTTGACGTACGCATATCGTTCCTCCGCTCTCCAGAAGAATACGAAACCAACACCCACCAGAGAGATTGTCCAAATTACCAAGTACAAGACCGAGTCTAAGCTGGGCAGCTCCCCATAAAGAACAATGGTACGAAAGGCTGAAAGGAATTGGTAAACAGGGTTTAAGGTCATAACCCTCAAAAGAACGCTCTCGCCAGAAAACCTATCAACTGAATAGAAGATTCCTGATACAAAAAATAGACCACGCGTGCAGACATTAATTAGCGATTTAAAATCGGGAATAAATGCTGTTAGACGCGCAAAAATACAAGCTAGCCCGAACGAAAATCCTAAGATAAGCAAATAAAGTGGAACAACCAAAATTAGTTGCCAGCCGATATGGTCGCACTTTTGGAACACGATGGCACATACAATGCCAACAAGAATCGGAATAGAGCAGTTCAACCAGGTCTCTAAGCACCTTGACATTACGACAACAATCCTTGGAAAGTGGAAGGACGTAATGAGAGCTCTCGATTTTTGTATTACCCCCGATCCTGAGTTGTATCCTCGGGTTATGGCTTGGAAAACCGTAACTCCAACTGCAAGGAACCCGACAAAATTCTCGACGCCCTTATCCGTCTGCATAACCAACCCGAAAACTACCGAGTAGATTGCAACCTGAAACAGTGGATCTAAAAAGAGCCAACTTCGTCCGAGAAACGTATTTCGTCCTGAAGAAAAAGACCTCGCCCTAGCGTCCGCGACCAGAAAGTGTCGATGGTTGAAAAGCGCACCCAAGTACTTGAACAAACTATTGGTGGCATCCAACCGTCGTAAAGAACGATCATCCACCAGAACCATTTCGCGAAGCTTCTTAGCTGGGTTTGAAGACATAGGTTTCATCCTTGAATACTACCAATCGGGTCAGCAACAACCCATTAGAAACAGGCTTTCCATACTTCCAACTACAGCCTTTACAAATTCAGCCCATCCGTCCGAAACACAAACTGACTTACTTCACGCGACGACAGTTGTATCTGAGCAGATAGTCATTCTGGTTAAAGAAGTGTCGCATCGACGTCAAAAAAATCCTCTATGCTTTTATACCGTTGGTGTCGTACTAACAAAATATTTAGATTAGTCTCCGACACCTCATGATCATGAGTACCAAAGGAGAAGTTCGATACATCGGGGAACTCGAGCTGGTTACCCGAGATAAACGGATCAAATGCAATAAAATCCACTTCTGGAAGCTGCTCCACCAGTTCCTGTGCAATATCTACAGCAGGGGAGTTTCGTAAGTCTCCAGTTTCAGGCTTGTAAGAGAGACCCCATAGTCCGACAGTCGTAGCGCCTTCATCGTGAATCCGCTCTACTAGTTTTCGGGCTACCCACCGCGTCTTTTCAGTGTTGACGTCACGCGCACAGGATATCAGTTTTGATAGCTCGGGAGCGCTGTTGACAATAAACCAAGGGTCCACCGAAATGCAGTGACCGCCTACACCAATTCCTGATTGATGCAAATTCACACGGGGATGCATGTTAGCCAGTTCTCTTACATCATTGATTGAAATGTTCAGAGAGTCACAGATCATAGAGAGCTCATTCGCCAAGGCAATATTGACGTCTCGGAAGGTATTCTCCACAAGCTTTGTCATTTCAGCCGTACGAGAGTCTGTCACGCGAATATTCCCGTCGCAAATGTTCGAAAAAAGATTTTCTGCTCGCTGAGAAGCCTCCGGCGTGCAACCGCCGATTATGCGACTGTTTGTTCTCAATTCATCAATGGTGTTGCCTGGAAGAACGCGTTCTGGGCAATGAGCCGCTAGAATAGCCTCCGAAACCCGAAGGTCTTCCCTTTCCTGTTGGAGTAAGTCAAGCAGATGCTCCGTAGTACCAGGAGGACATGTGGATTCAAGGACCAATAAATCGCCCTCCTGTACCACCTTAGCGATACTCTTGGTTGCTGATTCTACGGCATTTGAAACGAAGCTATGGCCCTTGCTGACTGGAGTAGGGACACAAATAAGATAGTTATCCGCAGGAACAGGTTGTGCCTTCAAAGTTAAGTTTGAAGACGCTAGGGCCGCACGGAGAACTTCATCTAGCTCCGCTTCGCCTGAATTCGACTCCCCTTTTGCTAAGTTTTCTAGTCGGGTTTGATCGATGTCAACCCCGCATACTCTCATTCCTGCATTTGCAAACAGAGCCGCAGTAGGAAGTCCTACATAGCCAAGACCGACGACGCATACATCAAATTTGGGGAACCTAGCGCTATTCATAATTAGCCTCGTATGTATCCATAATTTTACGCTCTATCAACTTAGCCGCCAAGAGAGCTCCATGCGTTTCTTTAACCTCACTCATGCGTTCTCGCACATTCGCCCTGACCTGATCCTCCGCCAACCGCTCAATAGACTGGCGAAGATCGCGGTCGTCCAATGCGAGAAAACCCAAGCCTCTGCTATTAATTGTTTGTGCACGGAGAAGTTGGTCGTCGGTCTTAGTCTCCAGATTCGGAATAAAGGCGGCAGGTAACCCAAATTGGATACTCTCTTGGACGGAATTGTAACCAGCTGCAAAAATGCCAAATTCAAATGCAGGAAAGAGGTCCGATAGAGGAAAAGCAGAGACCGTTTTGACACTAGAGTCAACAATAGTCTTCTCCAGTGGATTTTTTACCACCACTGGTTCCCAGTCTTCGCCTAATTGTTGGACGAACTTGATACTTGCCTTCTTGGCGCGACTGTTGTCATCAATAATGCCTCCGCCCAATTGGATTAGGACATACTTCTTTTCTGTATCAAACCCAAGTTTTCGAAGCACGCTGTCTCGGCTGGCCGCAGCACCAAGTTCATTTAGGACCACTGGAGGAACATACTCGGGCTGCAACTCGCCCATGTCCACTGATTCTTCGCACCCATAGTCCCCAGGAACAATCACCAAACTTGCGAACTCAATTGGACGATGACGTTGCTTTGACTTTTTATCAACTTCCTTTTTCCAACAGCCTCGCTGAACCCAGTAAATAGGAACTTTGTATAACTTGGAAACAGCCTGAACACCACGGTAGACATAAGTTCCGTCAAATATAATGGCATGAGGTCTGAAGACATCGACCACTGCTCCTAGATGGCCGGCGAGCCCGAGTGACCATAAACGAGGGTGCATCCCTAGATCTCCATGGGAAGGAAAATACAAAATCCGACCTTTGGGCTTACCGAGTTGATGGTAGGCGCTCGACATAGAATATGTTAGTACGTCAGCGCTCAAATTCTTCTCTATCGCCCAAAGCCGCGTCAAATGGCCAAGACCGCCACCGTTAGAGCTGATCATAAGAACCTTCACGCGGTCAGAGTTAATGAGATCGGTAGAAATTTTTTCAGCGGCCCTCGGAAAAAGGTACCTCAAGTTCCCTAGTACACCCCTCAAACATGCCGTCCTTTGACGATCTACAGTCGCACCTGAGGATCTTGGGCCACTCCTCGTGCATCCAAAAAGCGCTGAGAATTGGACGCAATCTCCTCGATCGCATATTCACGGTGGTTCTGAAGAAGCAGAACTAGATCTGCTTCTTTTACAGCCTTATCCAGGTTCTCTTCTACCTCCAAAGTATCACTATCCGATATCTTCCATTCTTCGACCTTCGGATCATGGAAACTAACTTCAGCACCTCGTCCCATCAAACCCTTGGCAACGGGAATAGCCGGCGATTCACGCTGGTCAGCAATATTGGGCTTGTAGGTAACACCCAAAATCAAAACTTTGGATCCGTTCAGTGCAAGCCTGTCATCGTTCAAACGCTCTGCAATGCGCTCTACTACGTAAAGTGGCATGGAATTGTTGATCTCTTGGGCCAATTCCACAAAACGCAAAGGATAGCCAAGTTGGCGCCTTACTTCGTAAGACAGATAGTTCGGGTCAATAGGAATACAGTGCCCACCAACTCCGGCTCCAGGAGTAAACTTCATGAATCCGAATGGCTTAGTAGCAGCACCACGAATTACCTCCCAGATATCAATGTCGAGTTCATGGCACACTTTTGCCATTTCATTGACTAAGGCAATATTGACATGGCGGAAAGTGTTCTCAAGAAGCTTAGCTGTCTCAGCTTCTTTCGTACCTGACATTTCTACAACCACGTCAACGAACGCACTATAGAACTCGACGGCTTTCCTAGTAGAACCAACTGAGTATCCCCCGACAAGCTTAGGGGTATTTTTGATACCGAATTTTTCTGACCCTGGATTCACTCGCTCCGGGCTGAAGGCGACGTAAAAATCAGTACCGGCTGTCAGACCAGAAATATTCTCGAGGATCGGTACGCAGACCTCGTTGGTCGTCCCGGGATAGGTTGTAGATTCAAGAATGACAGTCATTCCAGGCTGCAAATGTTCGGCGACTGTTGCGGTCGCCCCTTTGACCGAGCCCAAATCCGGAGCTCCTGCCTCACCCAGCGGAGTAGGAACGCAAATCACCACTACATCTGATTCTTTGATGACAGTCGGCTCGACGGTGGCCACGTACCCCTTCTCAATCATCTTTTTGACGTCATCATCAGACAGGTCATCGATATGGGATATACCTTCATTAAGGCTACGAACCACACGTTCTGAAAGATCGAAACCGAAGACTTTCCAATCAGCGTTCGCGGCTGCCTGAGAGAGCGGCAAACCGACATAACCTTGACCGACGACGGTAACAGTTTTTGCCATAATTTCAATCCTCCAGAAGGTACGTAGGTTTATAACCGCAGAGGCACGCTGCCTAACGAAATCTGTGGATATTTTACTACATCACGACAGAACACCGCAGATCAGTCAATTTCTAATCACCCCCCGTACGCCGCAAGCAGGTCTCTAATCGCCTTTTGCCACGTTCGAGTTTTCACCCATTCAATGGACTTATTGTCAGGACCTAGCTGAACCTGTTTTATCTGCTGGGCAAAAGCGACAGCGTCGTCAGCCGTGACATAATGGGCAAGATTTCCTGTTATCTCTCGAATTGCGGGAAGGTCGCTTGCAACAACAGGTTTTCCCAAAGCTTGCGCATTTAGAGCTTTCAGAGGCGTAACAAACCTGGTGACGTATTCGTCTTTCCTAGGCAGTACAAAGATATCTAAGGCCGAGTACCAATCAAGAATTTCTTCGTATGGCCGGTATCCCACGAGATGTACTCTGTTTTGAACCTTGAGTTTTTCAGCAAGTTGTACCAAGCTATCAAACTCCTCACCGCCCCCTACGACCAGCAATTCATAAATCTCCGGCAAGTGGCATAATGCATAAATGAGGGTTTCCAGCCCCTCATAAGCAACCAGGGAAGAAACAGTCCCGAATGTAATCTTATGTTGAACGCAAAGCGATTTACGTATTGCCTCAGGCCTCACTTCGACTGTAAACACTGTTTCGTCGATCGAATTCGGCACTACATTAATTTTATGCCCTTCGATTCCTTTCAGCATCATTCGACGTTTGGAAACTTCGCTAAGAACTACGACTGAAGCCGCCTTCTTCATAGCTTCAAGCTCTAAACGGTTTTCCATTCGATATCTCAAAGATTCCCTTGCCCTTTTTTCCTCTTCTCCGTGAAACTTGCTGAGCCAAGTATTCTGTGGCTCTCCGCGCACTTCGTATATCCAAGGTATGCCGAGTGCCCTAGCCGCAGCAGAAGCAATCTGCGCATTCTGATATCCCGAGGTGCAGTGAATCAATTCAGCGCCAGAGTCGCGAGCAAATTCGGCTAGGAACTCTACTGCTTTTTCAAACTCTTTCTTCCAACTAAGCGGAAAATATTTCGGAACTATTCTCTTGTACAAAACGCCTTCCCACTCGCCTTCAACAGTTCTAGGAGCCTTCCCGATTACATAAGGGTAGCCAAATCGTGTTATGGCTCGAACGTCAACGTTGGCGTTAGCAAGGGCCTTCAGTATTTCATGCGACCGGACTGCGTAGCCCGCGTTAGAGTAAGGCTTACTATTAGTAAGGAAGTAAACAACCTTCCTTGACTGGTTTTCTCGAGTCGATATCGACTCCCAAATTGGCTCTTCCAATTGAGCAATCTCTTGATTAACTTGCCAAGACAGCCAATATTGTCGGCGCGAAGTTTTTAAAAGGGCTTCATCTAGCATCCCGGCTTCGCGTAACTTCTGTGCAGGCGAATCAAAGAGTTTGGTGCAAGTTTTAGCGAATCCATTTAACCTAGGATTATGACGAAATCTCCGACTTAAATTGATTAGAAACGCTTTCGGGTTTCTCAAAAATAGAGCAATCGCAACATTTCCTAGAAGTACTTTCCTCACGGCGATCAGCCCTCCGATAAATTGGCGACAATTGCGCGCAGACATCTTGGCACTGCTCGCTCTCTCTGCTCTTTAACCCATTTTGCCCCCTTGTCGGATACCAAGAGGTTGTCTCGATGCTTTGACAACTCAACCCAGGTCTCAGCTAACACTTGCGGATTCTCAGGTGGGACCACACTTCCCGCTTCAAGTGTCGAAACGAGCTCAGCAGTTTCACCATTTGCGACGGCGGTAATATGGATGCCGCGTTCCATTAATTCGTAGGTTTTCGACGGGATAGCCGATTCAAGCGGTCGCCAGCTTTTGAGATGGACTAAAGCGGTATCAGCCCATTCGTATAATTCGTCGAGCGCATCGGCATCCCGTAAGGGTTCGATGGTGATCACTGCAGGAGAGTCTTTAGCCAGCTCCTCCAGATTAGAGCTAGCAGCCCCGGCCCCTACGATTCTCAAGTTAACAGACACTCCAAAGTTGGAGGCTAGCTCCGCTGCTTCAAGCGCATTTTCCAGCCCTTGAGCTCGGCCGATAGTACCGGCATATAGAACGTTTAGCATTGGGGATTGAGGACGGGTTACCACCCGCCTAATCTCCTCCCCCTCCGATGGAAATACATTGCGAATCGTTGCAATCCTATCGAACGGAATTCCGTCAGCCACAAGATCTGAACAAAGATTATTTGCTGTAACAACGATCAAATCGGCAGCCTTAAGTACCGAATTCAGAGAAAGCTTTACTAAAAATTTAGCCCCCTGAAGTGGTCCTCTGGAGAAAACCTTCTCCCTGATCGACCTTCTGCCCGTACTCTCATTCCACACACTCGAGTAGTCGAGCAGACTCGGCCACGCGTCGCGCAGGTCAACCACCAATTTTACTCTCAAAACTTTGGAAATAATGTATGCGACTACCGCTGTTGGAAGTGCAGGCACGGTGCCGATTACTACGTCGGGATTGAACGAACGCACTGGACTCCTTGATGCGAGGGAAGCAATCAAGGCTCCAAAAGCTACAGACAATTGATTCAGGGAGCGAGATGTCAACGAGTCACGGGCCGGAATATATCCTGTACGTAAGATCCTCTCTCCCGCATCACCTTCCTCTACAACACGCCCCACTGACCCCATACCCTCCCCGAAAGAGACAGGTGCCTCTCTGTAATGAGGGAAAGGAGCCACTACAAGCACGTCATGCCCTTGGTCGACGAGTAACTTGGTTAGCCAAGCCCACCGACGCTGCGGTATGCCATTCTCTGGTTTCCAGTACTGCGAAACAACTAGTATTTTCAACCGATTAGCCATTCTTTAAAAAATACACCTTCCCCTAAAGCAGGTCCCTACACTCTCAAAAAGGGCTGCACTAGGTTGAAGCTCAAGCCTAGTTCAATTGAAACTCCCCATTACATCCTCCATCTATCTCTTCTGCTGATCTTCGGCCCAAGAAAACGTGTCACTATCGCCAGTTCATCTCACAAACCCCTGTTGAACTGGCGATTTGCACCTTCTCCATTTCAACCTATATAGTTAATTCTCGTTGCACGGAGAACGACCAGTTCAACGTACAGACGCCATATTCCTCCATAGCTCAGTTGGCAGAGCATTCGACTGTTAATCGAAGGGTCACTGGTTCGAGCCCAGTTGGAGGAGCAAGACAGCCGCTTGACCTTCAAGCGGCTTCTTTTTATTTCCGTTCGACCCGCCATTAAGCCCGCTTCACAACATGGACGTCTACGCCACCGAAGAGGCTAAAGCAGTTTACAACAACCTCTGGAGCGCTAGCAGGTAGGTCGGCCGGATCAATAGCTCCGCGGTCAACCTTGATGTCGTGACCACCAAAGAGACCGATGCCGCTAACTTGAACACGGAAGCCCTCGGGAATCCAAACGTCGACACCACCAAAGATTCCAACCGCTTGGATGGTGGTTACGTGTTCTCGAAGTGCAGCACCGCGCAGGTCAACGTCTGTCCCACCAAAAATACCCATTGTGGTGTGGCGAGAGGCAATGGGAGTACTTCGAACCGTAGTGCCACCGAAGATGCCCAAGGAAAGGCTCTGAGCACCACTCACGGATGATTCGACTTGAGCTAGCGCGCGGTCAACAGTCGTAGCAAGCTCACCATCCATAGTGTTCAGCGCGTGAGCTCTCTTCGAAGCGACCTCACGACTACCAAAGAGTACCGATCCTGGATCCTCAAGTAGATCTGAAACGAGGTCGAGCAATTCGCCGCGCGTCGTCGTGTCGGCGCATGCAGAGGAGCGTTCTTCAAATTCGGCGACGCTGAGTTGGCCTACAGACATCGCGTCAGCCAAGACTTGAGAGGCTGCGGCGCGTTGAGAATTAGTGCATTTAATGTCGCGTGGTTCCATGGCTTTACCTTACGTGGAACCGCATAAATGAGCAGGGCAACTATAAATACGCGCCTACCCATTCATCTCATTTCTCTATAGCTCAATACCTGGGTCAAAATCCGGCAGACGCTCCCCTACGCCGAGGAGTTCTGCAATAGCGGCAACGGCACGCTCTGCGGCCTTACCGTCGCCGTAGGGGTTAACAGCGTTGGCCATAGAGTTGTACGCGGCGTCATCATCGAGCAAAAGCTTGGCTTCCGCCACGATGAGACTACGGTTGGTGCCCACAAGCTTTACTGTGCCGGCTACAACGGCTTCAGGACGCTCAGTGTTCTGGCGCATAACTAGGACCGGCTTCCCCAGTGATGGCGCTTCCTCCTGGACTCCACCGGAATCAGTGAGGATGATCGTTGCGTGATCAAGAAGCTTGGTGAACTCGTCGTACGGAAGCGGATCCGTAATGAAAACGTTGGACAAGGACTCGACTTCCGGAAGCACAGCTTCACGAACCTTCGGGTTCAGATGCAGCGGCAGTACAAAATTGATGTCAGAGTAGCTTTCTGCAAGGTCCTTAACCGCACCACCAATCTCCTTCATCGCCTCAAAATTCTCGCGGCGATGAGTAGTGGCCACAACAAGACGCTCGCCCGATTCAAGCACCTCCTGCAAGGCAGGATCCTCAAGACCAGTATCCCAACTGGCAGCCTGCAAAAGAGCATCAATAACCGTATTACCGGTGACTGCAATGTCCTTGGAGCGAATGTTCTCGCGGCGCAGGTTTTCCATTGAGCCTGCGGTCGGAGCAAGGTGTAGCTCCGCTACTTGGCTAATGAGCTTGCGGTTGGCTTCTTCCGGGAACGGAGAATGGATGTTGCCAGTGCGCAATCCTGCCTCGAGGTGAATAATCTTCACCCCACGATGAAACCCAGCCAACGCCGCTGCCATTGCCGTGGAGGTATCACCTTGAACGATAATGGCATCGGGAGCTTCAGCATCAATAACCTCGTCTAGCCCCTCTACTGCTCGAGAAACTAGGCGGTTCAAGCTTTGTCCAGGCTTCATCAAATGAAGGTCCCACTTCGGCTTAATTCCAAACATTTTGTTTACTTGCTCTAGCATTTCAAGATGCTGACCAGTGGAGACCGAGACCGATTCGAAACGCCCATCTCTGTCCAAGGCAGTAATGACAGGAGCGACCTTGATTGCTTCCGGGCGCGTGCCGTAAACGGTCACAATTTTCGGTCGGAGCATTCTTCTCCTTGGTGTGCGAGAAGTCAATCGTCCTTCTCTTTGGGATGGAAAGTAGATACGGCCTTAGTTCTTGGAGAAACTAAAGCGAGACTATACACGCGGTAGCCCCGTGCATGATTGTTCACTCCGCCCGAGCCCCGGAAAGTCTAGACATCACAGCATGTATGCACCGCACCAGCACCCTGTACTCGACGGGATGGCCGAACGATTTGTTCTAATCCTCGCTCACGGTTACTTCGCGCGGCTCTTCAAGTCCGGTAGTACGGGGCTCAGCTGCCGCCACACTGGCGGTGAGCAGCGCTGACATCGCCACGGCTGCCGATGCCGCATACGTATGCTTAGAAGTCTTCACAGGTATTAAGTTAACTGAAGCGAATGCCTTATGGGAAGAGTTCGCGTCATATCTATTCCCTATCGATCCCTATTCCCCGTCACTGCAAGCTCCACTGCCCCACCGCCGCCTGCCCAAGACCGCTGAGGCAGGTAGGCTATTCATGAGAATTGCACGTTGCCCGTACGTTGTACGCAAATGCCGGCCACTGCGCCGGCTTGAAGTTAAGGGGATGACTAGTTTCCAATGATCCAATTTGTTGTGGGTGCTGCCGCCGGATACGTCTTTGGAACCAAGGCTGGGCGTAAGCGCTATCACCAAATTAAGGGCGCCTACGAGAAGGCCGTCAACTCCCCCGCCACCAAGGCCGCGGTGCGCTCCGCGCGCAAGGCCGTGGCCAACCGCCTAGACCCAGAGCCGCGTATGCGCGAACTCAAGGACTACAACAAGGGGAGCCGCGGCAAGCGTGGCACCAGAGGTGCCACGGATGGAGTGCAGCCGGATCGGATTTATGAGCCGGACGAAGATTAAAGCGCTGATTAGCGCACGCCACGGAAGGCTCGGTCATTGAGCTCGCGGCGGGCCTGCTCGAGGGCGACGAGGTCGGCGAAGAGTGAGTTATAGGACTCTTCGTCATCGGAGGGGCGCATGCGGCCTAGCTGGGCTTTGAGTTGGGCTACTTGGTCGCCCACGCGTGCCTCTTGGAGTCGGGAGAGTACGGAATCGGCGTAGGCCTCAAGATCGGTATCGGGGTTGCCGGTCTCCCCCAGCTTGATGGGCTCCACGGCGAGCTCAGAGACGAAGTTGCGGGCCATGAGGTCCGGCATTTCGCCAGCTACGGCGGCCAGCCACTCCACGCCGGGTTGCTCAGCACCGGCGGTGACGCCACCGAGGGTAGAGATAGCGCGGCGGATGGTGCGATAGGCCTCGTTGGAGTAGGCGTCGTCGGTGATTCCGTCGAAGTAGCTGCCGGCGATCTGCGGGTACTGCAGGGCCAGCTTGAGGGCCTCACGTTGCGGCCACAGGTGTGGCTCACGTGGGCCGGGGATGTGCATGACGGGGGCGTTGGTTTGCGCGGGCGCAGAGGAGGTCTCCTCCAGAGAGGCAAAGCGCGGGCGCTGTTCCTTCTTCGGCTTGCGGGCCTCGCGGCGTACCTGCTGGAGTACTTCTTCCGGGTCGGGCCAGCCCACCCAGCCGGCCAGGCGGCGGGCGTACTCGCGCTGCAGGGGGGCGTCGCGAATCTGCGCCACCACAGGCACCGCGCGGCGCAGGGCCTGGAGGCGACCTTCGGCCGAGTCGATGCTGAAGTCCGAGATGACAGAGCGGATGACGAACTCAAACATGGGGATGCGGTCCGCCACGAGGTCGCGCACGGCGGCGTCGCCGCGATCTAAGCGCAGATCACAGGGATCCATGCCATCGGGGGCCACGGAGACGAAGGACTGCCCGGTGAACTTCTGCTCGCCTTCAAAGGCGCGCATGGCGGCTTTCTGACCGGCCTCGTCACCGTCGAAGGTGTAGATGAGCTCGCCATGAAAGTAGGAATCATCCAACATGAGGCGGCGCAGGACCTGCAGGTGGTCCGCACCGAAGGCGGTACCACAGGAGGCCACGGCAGTCTTCACGCCCGCGGCATACATGGCCATGACATCCGTATAGCCCTCCACCACCACGGCCTGGTGCTGTTCCGCAATGTTGCGCTTGGCCAAATCCAGGCCGAAGAGCACCTTGGACTTGTGATAGAGCATGGTTTCGGGCGTGTTCATGTACTTGCCCAGCTTGTCATCATCGAAAAGCTTGCGCGCACCAAAACCGATAACGTTGCCGGAGAGATCCTTAATGGGCCACAGCAAGCGGCGGTGGAAACGGTCAATGGGACCGCGCTTGCCCATCTTGGAAATGCCCGCGGCTTCCAGCTCCTCAAAGGAAAAGCCCATGCGCAGCAGATGCTTGGTGGCAGTATCCCAGCCCTCCGGGGCATAGCCGCATTCAAATTCGTAGATGATTTCCTTGGAGAAGCCGCGGTCCAGGAGGAATTCGCGGCCGGCAGCCGCCTGCGGGGTTTCCAGCTGCTGGCGGTAGAACTCGTGCGCGGCCTTGTTCGCAGCGATAAGCCGGCGGCGAGTACCGGGCTTTTCATCGCGCGCACCGGTGGAGCCACCCTGGTAGTTGATGTGGTAGCCAATTTTTTGGGCTACGGCCTCAACGGCCTCCGGAAAGGAGACTTGCTCCATCTCCATGAGGAAGCTGAAGACATCCCCGCCCTTGCCCGTGGAGAAGCAGTGATAATAGCCGCGCTGCGGGCGCACGTGGAAGGACGGAGTCTTCTCATCCTTGAAGGGGCTCAAGCCCTTCAAAGAGTCATAACCAGCGGGTTTGAGCTGAACGTATTCGCCCACGATTTCATCAATAGGCGCGCGTTCACGGATAGCTTGGATGTCGCTGTCCGGAATTCTGCCTCGTGCCATGCGTACAGACTACCCCGCCCATAGGACACACAGGTACCCACGGCTGGGTGGTTCTTTGATGCTTGTTCCCACATCCGCAAACACCCCGCGGTGGGGATTGCACAAAGGCCTGGTCTGGATTTCTGGTTCAGGCCTTATAGCTGCAATGATGGGGCCATGTCCCAATCCTCCCCCTCCAAAAAATCGCTGCCGGCCCTCATCGGCGGTGCGGTTCTAGTCCTCGTCGCGGGCTACTTCGGCATTGACCTTGGTAGCTCCAGCGACGACGCGGACCAGAAGGCAGCGCCGTCTTCCGCTGCTGGTACGTCCGGTGACAGCAATGGGGATAAAGGGGATGCGGCCAAGCAGAGCGAGTCAGGCCTGCCCACCTGCGCCATGGATTCACTGCCGCAAGAGGCCCACGAAACCGCCGAGGACATCCTGGGCGGCGGGCCCTATGACTATCCGGATAATGACAACATGCGTTTCGGAAACTATGAGGGCGTGCTGCCGCAGCAGGCAAAGAACTACTACCGCGAATACACCGTGGAAACGCCGGGGATTGGGCACCGCGGGGCCAAACGCATTGTTACCGGTGGCGGCAGTGAGACCGACCCGGATGTCTGGTACTACACCGATGACCACTACGAAAGCTTCTGCAGTATCCCGGACGCGGAGGACTAAGGCATGCAACGCATTCTCATCACTGAACCCATCCGCACGCGCGAGGACTTCTATGGCGCGCTCGGCCGCCTGCGCGGCTGCACCTCCGGCGCGCCGCGCAACCTTGATGCCTTGGCGGACTTCCTCCGCGAGCAACACATCGTGGCGATAATCGCTGCGGATTTCGACATGGTGGAAGAAGACCTGGCCCCCATCAGCATGGTGCTGAAGGACCAGGGTGTCGCACTTGTGCGCTAGTGAGCTGCTAGTGAGCTGCTAGTGAGGGTGCTAGTGAGGGGTGTCCTGACCGCGGTGGCGGCCAGGCGCGTGGTGGCCTGCTGGGGGCTTAGAGGCCGAGGGCGCGCTTGATGGTGTCGCGGACCTCCGGGGCGAGGTAGTTCAACAGACCGGCGATGACCGCGGTGGCGCCTGCGGCACCGAAGAGGGCGCCGAGGATGGCGGGGAGGACGCTTCCGCGGCTCGAGCTGTTGCTCGAGTGATCGCTCAAGCCGCTGGATCCGTCGTGGTTAGAGCTGCTGCTGTCGCTGCTGGAGCCGGTGTTGTCGCCTTGGTTGCCGGCGGTGACTTCCACGACGCGGGAGGCCAAGGCCTGGTTGCCGGCGGAGTCGGTGACGGTGTAAGTGACGGAGTACACGCCCGGCTTGGCGGTGTCGATGTTGCCCACCACCTTCACCTTGTCGGTGAGGTCACCGTCCTTATCGTCCTTGGCGCTGACACCGTCGAGGAGGTTGGTCTTTTCGCCCTTGGTGATGGTGAGCTTGTCGCTGGGGACGGTGAGCTCAGGTGCCTTGTTATCCTTCTCCTGCTGCTCCGGCGCGGTGAAGACGCCGAACTGGCGCACGATGCCGGGCTTAGTGTCCTCCTTGGAGGAGGCATCAGCGGAGGTGGCGTACCAGCCATAGGCCTGGCCGGCCTTGACGTCCTTGTAGGTCACGCTGGCGGGCCAGCCGGACTTGGCGGTGTCTGTGCCAATCTCCTTGCCGGTATCGGTCAGGGCGAGCATGGAGTTCGTCGCAAAGCTGGTCTTGCGGGTCTGGAACTGGATCGGAATACGGAACTCGTCCTCGTGGCCGTTGTAGCGCTGGCGGTCGTCGTACTCGGTGGCATTGTGGTCGTCGAGAAGCGGCGAATACGTATCCACGATCATCTCTGAATTCTGCAGATCGAATTGCAGGAGGCGCAGGTAGCTGGACCCAAAGCGCAAGCCGGTGTCACCGTCATAGTCGCCGATCTCCGTCAGACCCAGCTCATCGGAGCCGACCTCGTAGAACTGGTAGTCCGCGAGAAGCTCCACCACGTGATTGTTGGTGTGGCCGACGTCCTTGCGGCTGACGATGGATACGCCGTGCTCGTGGCCAGCCAGCACCAGGGCCACGTTGGGGTTCTTCTGGATGACGTTCTCATAGACCATCACGCCATCGTGGGAGAAGTCAGAGCCGCGGCCATCCGGGCTCACAGAAGGCTTGAGATAGGCGTGGGTGAGCAGGATGGCGTTGCGGTCGGAGTACTGCTTGAGCACCTTATCCGCCCACGCGGCTTCCTCCTCAGTGACGTCATAGCCCAGGTGCAGGGCAATGAAGTCCATGCCGTTGGTGGAAAACAGGTCATAGTGGTTGTCGTTATCGCCCTCAGCATAGGGGTGGTAGGAGGCATCCTGCTCAGCCCACTTGCCCTTGCCCTGCTGAGCCTCGTAGCGCTCCGGGCCGAAGTACTCGTTGTAGAGGTTGCCGGCACCGACATCCGCGCCGCTTTGGTTATCGTGGTTGCCCGGCAGCACGCCGTTGACCACGCCGGCGTCCTCCAGAATCTTCTGGGCGTTGGAGGCTACCTCGAATTCCTTCTTGGCATTGGGGCGGTCATTGTCCTTGCCAATCCAGTTCTCAATGATGTCACCGGTGTGTGCGGAGTAGGCAATCTTGCGCTCGTCGGCGTTATCGGCGATCCACTGGGTGGCCGAGGTGTAGCTTTCTTCCCACTTCTTGCGCTCCTCAGCGGTGGCCTTTTCTACCGCGCCTTCGGAGAGATACTGGGTATCGGTGTGGTGGGCGATGGAAAAGTCATAGTCGCTGGTGTCAGCGAACTGCTCGTTGACGGGCTCGTTGAGGTCATCGGCAAAGACGTCGTAGCCCACCAGCATGGTGTGGATGGTGTCACCGTCGACGAAATCTTGGTTGGCTTGCGCGCTGAGGCTTACTTGAGCGTCGGCTGCGCCGCGGGTTTCTGCCAACTTCTCCCAGCTATTGGTTGTGGTGTTCCAGGCCATGAGGCGCACCGAGCGCTTGGGGTCCACGGTGCCGGACCAGGCGATGTCGTGGGCCTTCTTCTCAGCGTCCTTGAGCTTCAGGTCAAAGCGCTGGAAAGGCATGTGCTCCGTGGAGCTGGTCTCCTGAGCATCCTCGTTGTCCGGGTTGAGGGCCTTGTCGAAGTCCTCGCCGTCTTCATACTTAAAGTCCAGGCTCTCCGGGATATCCGTGAAGGTGCCTTGGAAGCCCTTCTCCGCTACAGCCACATCGGCTTCAGTGAAAGTGGTCTCCACGTCCCCACCGCTCGGGTTATCGGCGCGAGCGGAGATCGTGATGCCCTCGCCGCTCGGCGTGGAGTCGGTGCCAGCGGCCCCCGGGAGGTTGCCGGAGGTGAAGTCGATGGTCTGGGAGATGGGGTTGCCAAAGACATCGCGGCCCTCGGCCTGGATGGAGTGGTTTCCTTCCTTGAGGCCAGCTCCGATTTCTTGCCCCAGCTCGATGTCCTCGCCGTCCAGGGTGTAGGTGAGCTCGCGGGAGATGAGGGCATCGTTGTTGAACTGGACATCGAAAGTCACCGGGCCCGTCAGGTGCTGACCCGCGCTCGGGGTGGAGCCGGTGATCTCCGCCTTCTTATCGGTGCTCAGGTTGGAGTCCTCGTAGAGGGCGGAAATCTCATCTTCGCCCAGCGGATCGGAGAAGATGCGGGCCTCGCTGACCACGGCATCGGAGTAGAACTGGGCGGCGTTATCCCGGCCGGAATCCGCGCCGATCATCACGGCGGTGGAATTGGACTTGGGCTTGGTCACCTCACCGTTGATCTCGGTGTTCTCAGCCACCTTGGCGCCGTTGACGTAGAGCTCGCTCTTGTTTCCGTCATAGACGCCGACCGCGTGGTACCACTGGCCCGGCTCCACCTGCTGCTGGGCCTTCTTGTAGCCATCGCTGCCGTTGACGGTGAAGGTGAGCTGGTCGCCGTAGATGACCATGGCCCAGCCGCCGGCTTCCTTGTTGGCACAGAGGCTCTTTTCGTTGCCGTCGAAGTCCCCGTCGTAGCGGAAGACGCACTCGACGGTGAAGCCGTCCTTGATCTGGTCAAACTTATCCCCGATGTCGAAGCCGACGGCATCCTTGCGGCCATCGAAGTGAGCCACGGGGCGCTCAAGCACGCTGTCTTGCTCCACGGTGGGCTCGCCGATCTTCAGCGGCTCGGCATCGGAGGCGGAGTTGCTGATGGCACCGTTCTCAAAGGAGAGATCCAGGATGTCTGCCTGGGGCAGGTCCTGGGCAGAGGCGAGTGCGGGAGAGACGAGGCTGGAGCCAACGAGGCTGATAGAGGCAATGAGCGCGGCTTTATGCAGCTTTTTCTGAGACACAAAAATTCCTTGACAGTTAATGCAAATGAAGAGACTTCCGCTGCGGACAGACGTCACGGGGCCTGGCGGCACGCGGACCTGCCTGAGGTTAGGTGGCCGGTTTTAAGAAGAGTTGTCGGCTATGTAACGCCCAAGTGAACGGTGTTCAACTATCGGGTGACAGGCGTCTCTTGGGATGCCGTGCCGTTGTGTGAGGCACGGCGCTGCTGGGCTTGGTGCTGGTCTGCTGCTGACTGGTTGCCGGCTAGCTGAGGAAGCCGAAAAGGTCAGCGCTGCGCTGCGCCAGGCGCTCCAGGCGTGATTCCGTCATGGAGGCAATTTGGTCGATGATGGCGCGGTCACGCTCCAGGTCGGTGTCGGCCTGTTTCCACCACAGGGCGAAGGTGGCGTCGAGCGAACCCGGCGCGCCGGCCACCAGGTAGTCGTAGACGCGGTAGATACGCTCGCGCTGGCGGTCCTGGCGGGACAGGTGGGCGGGCTCATCCATGACGTAGAGAACGGCGATGGTTTTCAGCAGCGTTACCTCCGCCACTGCGCCTGGTGGGACGGCGAGGTCGCCGTGCATGCGGCCGAGGGGGCCGTCGTTAGCCGCGAGCGTGGCGGAGACAGTAGCGCCCACGTAGCGGCCGACGAGCTCCGAGGTCATCTTCTTTAAGTTGGCATAAGAGCGCAGGGAGTAATCGAAATTGCCGATGGCGTTGATGACATCCAGCTGGCGCAGGCGGTCGGCGGCCTCAAGGAGCTCGTCGGCGGTACCGCCGAAGGCCTTGGCGCCCTTGTCCGCGAGGTTGGCCAGCTCCACCAGGTCCCAGAGCACGCTCAAAGAGATGCGGCGGGAGATGATGCCGTCTTCGACGTCGTGGACGGAATAGGCGATGTCATCCGACCAGTCCATGACCTGCGCCTCCATGGACTTGCGCTGATCGGCGTGGCCCTGGCGCAGCCATTCCAAGACGTCGATGTCTTCGTCATAGGCTCCGTATTTGCGGTTGGTGGTGCCATCCGGGTTGGTCTTGGTCCAGGGGTACTTGCAAGCGGCATCCAGCGAGGCGCGGGTGAGGTTGAGGCCATAGCTGCGCGGGCCCGCCGGGGTATCCAGGACCACCTTGGGCTCCAGCTTGGTCAGGATGCGCAGGGTCTGGGCGTTGCCCTCGAAGCCGCCTAGGGCCACCTCGTTGAGGGCATTCTCGCCATTGTGGCCGTAGGGCGGGTGGCCGATGTCATGGGTTAGCCCCGCCATATCGCACAGGTCCTGGTCCAGGCCTAAGCCGGCGCCGATGCTGCGGGCAATCTGGCTGACCTCCAGGGAGTGTGTCAGCCGGGTGCGCGGGGTATCGCCATCGCGCGGGCCCACCACCTGGGTCTTATCCGCCAGGCGGCGCAGGGCCGCGGAGTGCAGGACGCGGGCGCGGTCCCGGGAGAAGGCGCCGCGGTGCTCCTCGCTTTTGAGCAAGGCCGAGCCTTTGGGAGTCTCGGAGGCAAGGCGGGCGACGTCTTCTGCACGATAGGAATAGCTCACAGTGTTCCAGCTTAGGCGGAGTCCTGGCCATCCTGGGGCTGCCTCGCGCCAATGACGCGGTGGCGCAGGGCCTGGTTGGGGCGGATGAGGCGCTCGATGCGGTAGAAGGCCGCGCGCACGCCTTCGGTGCGCTTCTCCCCTAGCAGGGTGCGCAGGCCCAGGTAGGCCAGGCCGCCGGTCTCGTGGGCCAGGTAGCGCCACCACGGGATGGAGAAACGCGGGGAAGGATAATAGGGCGTGCCCATAACGGTCGCGGTGACTCCTTCTTGGCGGGCGATGAGGAAGGTGCGCAGGCGGTGGAGCGGGTCGGTGATGATGACAGCCTCAGTTACGCCGAGCTTTTCGCGCGCAGCGACCAGTTCGCTGCGGGTGTCGAGGCCTTCTTCGAGGGCGGTGACGTTGAGGGGTTCGTCGGCAAGCAGGCGTTTCGCCACCCCGGCTTCGGTGAACCTATCGCCGGGCAGCTTCCCGCCGACTGTGATGATGGGCAGGTCGTGCGCGGCGGCGTACTCGGCGGCGAAGCGCACACGGCCGGACAGGATGCGGGAGGGGCGCCCGTCGTATTGCGCAGCGCCGAGGACAATAACGTACTTCACTGTCTGACCACTCTAGCGCTGAGTGGGAAGGTATCGTGGTGCGCATGACTACTGCTGCTCGTTTTGGTCGCGCCGCCCTTGCTGCTCTTGTGTTGGGGTTGGCCACTGCTAGCCCCGCCCTGGCCGCGGACTTCGTTGTTGCCGCACCGGAGGCAGCCTCGCTCACGGATAAAGTGACGGATGAGGCGGGGGTGCTCTCGGACTCGGAGAAGGCCGAGTTGGAGGACAAGATTGCCGCGCTGCAGCAGGAGAACCACGTGGTGATCTTCGTGGTTTTTGCCTCCTCGCTGCCGGAGGGCGCGGAGAGCTATGCGGACAGCATTGTGAAGTCTAAGGGCCCGAATTCTGCGGCCTATGTGGTGGGTGTGGATGATTCCACCATAGGCGTGCAGACGGGTAATGAGTGGCCGCGCGGGCGCCTGGACGCGATGTATGAGGAGGCTTATGCCAAGCTTGCCGACGGCCGCCAGTTCGGCCCCTCCGCGCTCGCGCTTGTCGACGCTGCCGCGACCGGTTCTTCGGGGTCCTCTTCTGGCTCAGCTGGTTCATCCAGCTCTTCTGATTCCGATGGGTCGGGTGGTCTATGGCTGGCTGGCGGCGCAGGTGCCCTGGCGTTGGCCGGCGGTGGCGCCGCGGTGGCGAGCCGGCGCAAGACCAAGAAGGACTCGGCGGCCACGCTCGAATCCGCGCGCCAGATTGAGCCGGGTAATACCGCGCAGCTGGACCGCTTGGATGTGGACACCTTGGAGAAGCTGGCACAGGAGGAGCTGGTCTCCACCGATGAGTCGATCCGCCGCGGCAAGGAGGAGCTGGATATTGCGGTGGCCGAGTTCGGCCCCGAGCGCACCCGCCCGTTCACGCGCGCAATGAACCACTCCACGCTGACGTTGCAGAAGGCTTTCCAGTTGCAGCAGAAGCTCCAGGACAACCTGCCGGAATCGACGGCGGAGCGCCGCCAGATGCTGGTGGAGATTATCTCCTCCTGCGGGCAGGCCGATGATGCGCTGGATGAGCAGGCTGCCGACTTTGCCAAGATGCGCGATTTGCTCATCAACGCCGGCTCCAAGCTCGATGAATTGACCCAGCGCACGGTGGACTTGCGCGGGCGCCTGCCGCAGGCGCGCACGACGCTGTCCACTCTCAGCGGCTCTTATTCCGAGGAGGTACTGTCCTCCATTGCGGATAACCCGGAGATGGCGGAGGTCTCACTCAATGAGGCCGAGAAACTGCTTTCGCGGGGCCGGGAATTGCAGTCCCAGCCGGCCGGGCAGCAGGGTCCTTTGGCGGGCTATATCCGCGATGCCGAGCACGCCTTGGAGGTCTCGGACCGGCTGCTTAATGCAGTGGAGAATGCGGAGAACTCGATTACGGCGGCGCGCGATAACTTGCCTGCGCTCATCGATGAGGTTGAGGAAGAAATCGCCGAAGCACAGCACCTCGAGCAGCGCGGTAAGGCTCAGGGCTCCCCTGCTGATTGGTCCGCGCTGGAATCACTGCTTGCGGAGGCCCGGGAGGCGCTGAGTACGGCTCGCCAGCATGGCCAGGCAGACCCGCTGGGACAGTACACAGCGCTGACGGCTATCGATAGCAAGCTAGATGAGCAGCTCGATACTGTCCGCGAGACCAATGCCACCCGCGAGCGCCAAATTGCGCTCTACCGCCAGCAGATTGCTGCGGCCGAGTCCGCCATTCAGGCGGCTGAGGACTTGCTTTCCTCGCGTGGTCGCGTGGTGGGCCCCGATGCGCGTGTGGCGCTCGCCGATGCCACCCGCCTCTTCGCCCAAGCCCAAAACTCCGCGTCAAAGGACCTACGCGCGGCGCTCAACTATTCCCGCGATGCGGCTTCTGCCGCGCAGACGTCGCTCAACCGCGCGAAGGAAGACCTGGAGGCTTACCGCCGCCAAGAGCAGCGCCGCCAGGCCACTGATGCCGCGGGCAACATTCTGACCGGCATGGTTATCGGCCAGATTCTCGGCGGAGGCTCCAGCGGCCACCGCGGTGGTGGCTTCGGTGGCGGTTTCGGCGGAGGCTTCTCCGGCGGCGGGGGCTTCGGCGGCGGTGGCTTCGGCGGCGGTGGTGGAGGCGGCTTCCGCGGCGGCTCCTTCTAGCCGCCCCTACTTCCCCTTTCCGCGCCTAGGCCTCGAAGCCCGCGGCCCACACCCGGCATCTCATAACCGGGGCGGCCCCAGAAGGCATCTCGCAAAAGGCGCCTTGCAAAAGGCATCCTCTAGAAGGCGTTTTTACAGCTAAAAACGCCTTTTGCGCCCTCCATAAGGCGTTTTTCAGCCCCAAAGACGCCTTTTGACAGACGCCATTTGTCGGCTCTTCCGGTTTCGGGGTGCGTAGCGG
>NZ_KV814408.1:0-521 GCF_001813925.1 Corynebacterium sp. HMSC072D12 | reverse complement strand
CATGATGATTCCTGGCTGGTAGCCATCGGCCTCTTTTATCTCTTCGGTTAAATCCCGCATCTTGTCATGTGGCATGGGCTCAGCTCGCCAGCCGAAGCCTTCAATAAAGGTCGGTGCATCCTCAATATCGCAGGCCTGGTAGGTGTGGAGCACCACGGTAGCTGGTGGCTTTATCTCACCGGAAAGCAGTTTGATGACTGCCTCAGCGACAGTGATGTCTTCCTTGGCGGCGGTCTGGTGGATGAAGGCATCGAGTTTAATGCCGGTGTCTTCCCCAACCTGCAGTTCCAGCCAGGCAGAGGTGCCGTTAGAAGAAAACCGGTACGTATCTTTAGGCCGGGTATCTTGGTAGGCGATGGAATCATCCAGGGTTTTACAAATAACGCGGACTTTGCGCCTGATTTGACTACGTGTAGGAAAAGCTTGGTTCGGCTTAGAAGGGGTGAAGAAGTCAGCCAGGAGGGTGTCGATAAAATCCAGGGTTTCATCAGTCAAGGCTGTCAGTGCTGACATGGGTTGAT
>NZ_KV814407.1:77029-81011 GCF_001813925.1 Corynebacterium sp. HMSC072D12 | reverse complement strand
GGGCCCTTTAGCTCTTAAAGAACGAGACCCACCAACCCGATGGTGGTTGGCGGGTTTCCTGGAGTACACGTTCGTATTCCCGGCGGGGAAAACTTATGGCGCTGCCCTCGCTGGTGTCTAGTCGAGGGTCGGCGTGGGATCCTCGCCAATGACGACCTCCACCGTGGCCGCATCAGGGCGCAGGGTCTCTTCCAGCTGAGCGGCTACGACGCCGCCCTCTGCCTTGATGGTTCTCGTAATGCGTAGGACCGGCTGGTTGCGCCCCACGCCCAGGGCCTTTTGTTCCTCCGTGCGCGCGGTGGCAGGCACGAGGGAATCGCGCTTAAAAACGGGTGTCAGGTCAAGCTCCGTCAACAGCTCGGTCAGTGGCTTCTGCACATCCTCTTCCGTAAGTCCTGGTGCCAAGACTTGCGGGATAAAGAGCGTGGAGGCCATGATGGGCGAGCCCGCCGACACCTGCACCGTACGGCACTCCCACAGGGAATCCCCCTCCTCAATCCCAAAGGCGGAAGCAAGGTGCCCGGGAGCATCAATGAACATCAGCGACAGCACCCGCACCTCAACATCGAGGCCATGTTCACGCAATTGATCGAGGGCACTGCGGCCACTCGTCAGGCTCAGCGTCGGCGGGGTGGCACGCACGAAGGTGCCACCGGTGCGCCCACGCTTGCGATCAATGAGGCCCTCAATCTGGACGATGTCCAGCGCGTGGCGCACCGTCATGCGCGCCACCTTGTATTCCTGAACCAATTCCCGCTCGGTGGGAAAACGGTCACCCGGCTTTAATTCGCCGGATTCAATCTTGCTCCTAAGCGAATCCGCGATCACCAAATAGGCGGGGCGGCGACGTTGAGAGGTGGACACGCCTCATAACTGTACCGTGTGCTGGGTTTTTCGCATCTTGAGAGAAAACGCGCCACCTACTTACGCTGGTTCAACTCAATGCGCGGGCGCACACGGATCTCAGTGAGCTGCGTCGTCGGCCCAGCATCAACGGTGGTGCGAATAGCCTTCGCCACCTCGACCGGGGCGATGACATGCTCCGGATTGTAATCCTGCAAGCCCTGCAGCATCGGGGTATCCGTCGGACCCGGCGCGACGGTGGACACGCGGATGCCGAGTTCGCCGAGGCGGAGGCCGTCGGCAAGCGCGTAGAGTGCGTGCTTCGTGGCGGCGTAAATGACGTTGTCACCATAGGAGTGGATGCCGGCACCGGAGTTGATGAACACCGCGAGGCCCTCCGCCGCACGCAGCGCAGGCAGCAGAAGGCGGGTCAGCTCTGCTGGCACGTGCACGTTGAGGTCCATCTGCGCACGCCAATCTTCCGGGCTAGCGCTTTCCACTGAGCGCTTATCCGCCCGGGCCGCCGCATGCACGAGCACGTCCACGCGCTCCAGTTCAGAAAGCTCGGTGGGAAGCGCCGCACCATCAAGTAGCGACAGCAGGTCGATGCCCACCGGCACGATGTTCTCCGCCTCCGGCAGCTCCCCGGCGCGCCGGCCTAGTGCATACACGCGGTGGTCTCGCGCAAGGTCCTTGATGATCTCCCTGCCCATTCCACCGGTTGCCCCGGTCACAACGGCAATCTTCACCATGATTGTTCCTCCTTCAGTTAGCGGAAGCGCTTCGGCACATCCGGCTCCCCCAGCGTCAACATCAGGCGATTTGCCCAGTTGAAGAACGCGGAGGAGTTGATGACATCGATGATTGCCAGCGTATCGAAACCCACCTCGCGGAGACCATCCACGTGGGAGGCGTCGAACGCAAAGGGCGACTCGGTCAGGGCCAGGGCGGCGTCACGGATGGCGGACCACTGCGCCGAGCCCAGGTCAGCAGAAACGCCCTCGTCGAGCAGGCGGTCAATCGCTGCGGAGTCACCGCCCTCCTCCTTGGCGCGCTGCTGGTGTACCGATGCGCAGTACTCGCAGCCATTGAGGCGCGAGACCACCGTGGCGGCCAGCTCACGCTGGGCGCGCCCCAATCCGCCGTCGGTGTTGTAGAAAATGTCCAGGTCCGTCAGCGTGCGCGCCTTGAGCGCTGCCGGGTCGCGGGCCAGCAGGCGGAAGTACTCCATGTCGATGCGCTCGGGCTTAATCAGCGCGTCACGCTGCGCGTCGGTGAACTCCTCCTTTGGTTGCGGCGGCACCCACGGCTTCCAGCCTAGGGAGTGCGCCACGAAACCCTGCGGCTTGACGACGTCCGGCACCAACGTCCCCTCCCCCGGCACCCACTCCGGAGTCTGGGTGGGACGCGGCGCCACAGTCACAGGCGTGGGCTGGGCGGCACCGGCCAGCACAGACAATCCGTGCGCCACACGCAGTTGGAAGGACAGGAAGCTCACGATCTGTCCCAGGGTCACGATGTCATCGTTGGACCAGCCGGCTGCCTGGAGGTGACCGATCGCGGCCGGGGAGGCGTCCTTGGGGTGGAAAGCCAGAAGGTGGGCGAAGTCGAGGGCGGCGGCGAGGCGTGGCGAGCCGTCGAAAAGCGTGAAGCCGCCACCAGAGTATGGGCCGGTGGTGATGCCGCGCTCCACCGCGCGGGCTACTTCTGCGGCGAGCTCCTCCGATTCCTCCGCCAGCAGGTCGGAATAGAACTCCACCGCCTGCGGAGCCTGGTAAATGCCAGCAACAAACGTCGCGATGGCGTAGCGCTCCGCATAGCTGAACGTGCCGGGCTCTTTAGGCTCAAGGAGCGCGGCGAAGGAGGCCTGCGCATTCTCCTTAGCTTCAGGCCGGCGCTCGCGCAGCTGGGCGACGTCCTCGCTTGCATCCGCCAGTAGGTTAATAATGTCTGCCATGAACTAATCCTTTCTTGATTGGCCCCAGGCTACAGGCCGAGGTTGAGGTCACCGGCGCGGTAGCGCGAGCCGGGGATGGCCTCGATGAGCTTCCGGGTAAACGGTGATTGCGGGTTGCTAAAGACCTCGGCCGTGGGCCCGCATTCCACCTGCTGGCCCTTCGAGAGCACGGACACGGTATCGGAGATCTGGTTGACCACCGCCAGGTCGTGCGAGATGAAAATGTAGGTCAGGCCAAGCTCCTCCTGCAGCCGGGCAAGCAGCCGCAGGATTTGGGCCTGCACGGTGACGTCGAGGGCGGAAACGGCCTCGTCGAGGATGACCAGCTCCGGCTCCACAATCATCGCCCGGGCGATGGCCACGCGCTGGCGCTGACCGCCGGAGAGCTCGCGCGGGCGCCGGTCATAATAATCCGGGTTAAGGGCGACCAGCTCGAGGAACTCTTTGGCCTTGGCTTTCGCGCTGCTTGCCGACGCCCCCTTCAAATTCCGCAGCGGCTCCGCCACCGTCTGGCCAATCGTCTGCTTGGGGTCCAGCGAGCCATAGGGGTTCTGGTAGACCAGCTGGATGTTGTTTCGCTCTTCGCGCGAGGCCTTGCCGCGCAGGCCTACGATGTCGCGCCCGCCGACGGTGATGCTGCCCGCAGTCGGGGTATTGAACATGGCGATGCTGCGCCCGGTGGTGGTCTTGCCGGAGCCGGACTCGCCCACGATGGCGTGGGTCGAGCCCTTGGCCACGGTGAAGGAGATGTCATCGACCGCGGTGAAATCACCGAAGCGCTGGGTCAGGCCTTCGACGCGCACCAAAGGTTCGCTGGCAGCGCGAGTAGTCGGCGCGCCGGTAGATTCAGATGAAGCACGCTGAGTGCTTAGGTTGCCCTGGGGTGCGACGGCGCGGGCAGTTGACGTGCCGGCGTCGGCGACGGTGAGGGAGGGGGCGTCGGCAAGCAGGCGTTTGGTGTAGTCGTGGCGCGGGTTGGTCAGTACTGTGGCGGCTAGGCCTTCCTCGCGCAGCTGGCCAGACTCCATGACCACGACGCGGTCGGCGCGGTCACCGGCCACGGCTAGGTCGTGGGTAATGAAGAGGATGCCCATGCCGAGCTCTGCGCGCATGTCATCGAGGAGGTCGAGGATGATCTTCTGCACGGTGACATCGAGGGCGGAGGTGGGCTCGTCGGCGATG
>NZ_KV814407.1:0-76929 GCF_001813925.1 Corynebacterium sp. HMSC072D12 | reverse complement strand
CGAGGGCGGAGGTGGGCTCGTCGGCGATGATGAGGTCCGGCTCCAGTGCCACCGCAGCGGCAATGAGTACGCGCTGCTTCATGCCGCCGGACAGCTCATGCGGGTACTGGTGATAGCGGCGCGCAGGATCATCGATGCCGACTCGCTCCAACAGCTCCAACGCCTTAGCCTTGCGCTCTGCAGCGCTGCCGACCTTGTGGATGCGCAGCCCCTCCTCCACCGAGGCGCCGATGGTCTGGACCGGGTTGAGGGAGTTATTGGGGTCCTGCGGGATCAGCCCGATGCGACGCCCTCGCAGCTCACGCCACTGACGGCGGCGCAGCGAAGTGATATCGCGGCCATCGAAGGTGATGGTTCCGGCGTCGATGGTGGCATTCGAGGGCAGCAAACCGATGGCTGCCATGGCGGAGGTGGTCTTGCCGGAGCCGGACTCGCCCACGATGGCGGTCATCTGCCCAGGATGCACCTCGAGGCTGACGCCCTGGACCGCGGGAACGTCACCACCTGCGGTGGAATAGGACACGTTGAGGTCCCGCACGTGCAGCAGGGGCTGCGCTGCATTCTTTGAAACAGACATGTTAGGCCTCCACGGGGAAGTTCTGGGACAGACGGTTGGCGGACATCACCACGGCCACCAGCGCGATACCGGGCAGGATAATGAGCCACCAGGCGGTGGCCATGAAGTCGCGGCCCTCGGCGATGATAAGCCCCCACTCCGGGGTCGGAGGCGGGGCGCCGTAGCCCAGGAAGCCGAGGATCGACAGCTGCAGAATGGCGGTGCCGAATTGAAGGGTGGCCAGGGCAATAACCGGGGTGAGTGAATTGGGAAGGATATGGCGGAAGAGCACGGTGGCGTGGGTGGCGCCCGCACCGTACGCGGCCTCGATGTAGTCCGAGCTGGCCACGGAGATTACCTGGGAGCGGGCCAAGCGCGCGAAGGTCGCCACCGAGGTCGCACCGACAGCCACCGCCGCCTGTACGGAACCAAAGCCCAGCACGATGATGATGGACAGCGACAGCAGGATGCCCGGGATGGACAGCAACACGTCGACCACGCGCATGAGGACGGTATCCACCGCTCCGCGCAAAGAGCCGGCGAGAAGTCCGATCAGCGTACCGGCGACCAGGCCAACAGCCACGGCGATCAGCGCGCCAAGCAGCGACTGGCGGGCACCGTAAATGATGCGCGCGTAGAGATCGCGTCCCACCGCGTCCGTTCCCATGATGTGCCCGGACTCTCCCGGCGGCAACAGGGCCACATCGGTGCCCGCATAAGGGTCTGCTGAGGTAAACAAGCTCGGGAACAGGGCCGCCAAGAAAGCGATCGCGAGGATCACGATGGCGATGATGGAACCCGGCGCGAGCCACGGGTTAGACGTCTGGCGGCGCGGCGCCCGTGTAGAACGCAGCGGCTTAGTGTGCGTCATGCTCATGAGCGCACCGTCCTTTCCGAAGTAGTGGCCGAGGAGTCAGTCGCCGGGGTGGCGGCGGAATCTGTGCGGTGAGCAGAACTGCGTTCCGAGGTGCTGGCGCGCAGGCGCGGGTCCAGCACCGGGTAGAGCAGGTCCACCACGAGGTTGATGATGATGTAGGAAGTGGCGGCGATGAGAACCACTGCCAACAGAACCGGGGTATCGCGGTTAGCCACGGCCTGGGCCACCATGTATCCCAAGCCAGTGCGGCCGAAGACGGTTTCGGTCACCACGGCACCGCCAACGAGTTCACCGAAGAGCAGGCCCGCCATGGTCAAGGTAGGCAGCAACGAGTTACGCAAGACGGTGCGCCAGAAAATCCCGGACTCCGAGGCACCGCGTGCGCGTACCGCTTGAACGAAGGGCCGTGATTGCGTCTCGTCGATGGAGCGAATCAGCACCTGAATCAACGGCGCGGCCATGGGCACCGACAGCGTCAGGGTAGGCAGGATGAGGCCCTCCACGCTGCCGGGTTCGATAACGCGCACCCAGCCCAGCTGGAAGGAGAAGAACTGGATGAGCAGGATGGCAATCCAGAATCCCGGCAGAGAGACCATGAAGGAAGGCAGGCCTCGGAAGAAGGAACCGATGGCACCGAGCCCCGGCAGCGTCGCTAGGAAGGCAACGAGCACGGCCACGATGAGTGCCACGCCGATGCCGCTGGCGGCGAGGATGAGGGTGTGGGGAAGGGCGTCGGCAAGCAGCGTAGCTACCGGGGCGCCCGACTGCGTCGAGTTACCAAAGTGCCCGGTAAGGAAGCCACCCAGGGACGTGAAGTACTGCACCACAAGCGGCTTGTCCGCGCCCATCTCATCCCGAATGGCATCAATCTCCGCCTGGGATAGGCCCAGAGCGGGGTCGCCGAAGCGAGACTGCACGGCATCCGACGGCAGCGCCGACAGAAGCAGGAAGGCCACGGTGTAGGTAATGAGCAGCACGAGGAGGGCCTGCCCAATGCGGCTGAAAATCTGGCGAGTTGTCATTTATTTCTCCTCCTCATTCGATGCTGCGCGCTGCGGCGCGGCGTCGATGCTGACCTCGTAGAACCACGGGCGCGCCACCGATTCCGGGCTAAAACCCGAAATGCCCGGCCGCACGGCATAAACCACGGGTTCCTCGAAGAGCGGGAGCACATAGGCCTGCTCGGTGAGGTAGTCCTGGACCTCTTCCGTGGCCTTGATGCGGCCTTCTTTATCGGGGGTATCGAGGACGGCGTCGAGAAGCTCCTGCAGGTGTTCGTCGATGGGATTGCCCTCCGCGTCCTGGTTGAGGAAGGCATCGCGGTTGTTGATGCCGTAGAGCGAGGTGATGACGTCGTAGTCGGCGCGGCCCACCATCGAGTGGTAGATCTGCACCTTGTTGATGTCCTTGGCATCGGCATTCTGGGTGGCCTGGTCACCAGCATTGACCTGGATACCAATGCCCAGGGCGCGCAGCTGATCCTGCACCATGGTCATGACTTCCTTGGAGCGCGGCTGCGGCAACGCGGTGTTGGTGCGCAGGACGAGGCGCTGGCCGTCCTTGACGCGGATGCCATCGGGCCCGGGCTCCCAACCGGCCTCATCGAGAAGGCGCTTGGATTCCTCCGGGTCGAAGGTATAGGCGGCGGACTGGTCCTTATACGCCAGGCCGGTCTCGGCCACGGAGGAGGTGGCGAGCGGGTAGGACTCGGAGAAGAGCACGCGGAGGATTTCCTCGCGGTCCACGCCGTGGATGATGGCCTCGCGCACGCGCTTGTCTTGCAGCAGCGGGTGGTCGAAGCGGAAGGCGAACTGGTTGTTCATGGAGTTCGTGCCGCGTGAGACGATGTCAACACCTTGTTCTTTCAGCAGCGGCTCCTGCGGGGCGGAGATCTGGCGGGCGATATCGGCCTGGCCGGAAAGGATTGCTCCGGTGCGCACGGATTCCTCGGCGGCGAGGATGTAGTGGACGCCGTCGATCTCCGCGCGGCCCTGGTGCTTGGCCGCTGGTGGGGCCCAGTCGTAGTCCTCACGGGTCTTGAGCTTGAGGTCGGTGCCGATTTCTTCCGACTCCACCACAAAGGGGCCAGAGCCAATAACGTTGACCGCGTTGCCGGGGCCGAAGCCCTCGTTGTCTAGAGCCAACGTGGAATCAGAGAGCAGGCCGGCGTTATAGGCGGAAGTGGCTTGGAGGAAACCCGGGGAGGGCTGAGTGAAGTAGAACTTCACGGTGTCCTCGTCCACGACTTCGCCGCGGTCATAGTTGGCGATCTGCTCGGAGCTGGTCAGCGTGCGGGATTTATCGCCGCGGCCGAAGAGGTCGAAGTTGGCCACGACGTTCTCGGCGGTCAAAGGAGAACCGTCGGAGTAGGTGACGTCGGTGCGGATAGTAAACGTGTATTCCGTGGCATCGGCGTTGACCTTGGGCATCTCCGTGGCGATCCATGGCGAGAGTTCCAGGGTCTCGGGGTCTTGGTAGAGGAGGCGGTCGGTCAGCTGGTTGACCACGCCACCGTTGGGGTAAAAGCCGGCGGCCGGCGGATAGAGCGTGCGGAAGAATTGCGGCTCGAGGTAGGTGAGGACGTTATCCTCCCCGTCCGGCCGGTCCGCGGCAGAGCAGCCCGCTAAGGCGAGGGCTGCTGCCAGGGTGGCGGCGAGTGCGCGTAGAGTTTTCACGGTAATGCTTTCAGAAAGTCGGTAGTCGGTTTGTGCCGTGTCTCTGGATTTAACACAACGCATACTGAGCGGTATTATTCCACTAGACAGCACAGTCTAAAAGTTTGAGGTTGATTTATATGCCCGCCATCGCCATCGTCGGGGCTGGCCCGCGCGGTATCTCGCTGGTCGAGCGCCTTGCGGCCCATCTGCGCGCGACCCCCCTTCATTCACCCCTGCGACTCCACATCATCGACGATGCCCCGCTGGGCGCCGGCCGCATTTGGGATACGGATCAGACCCGCACGCTGTGCATGAACACCCTGGCTGGCGCGGTCACGTTATTCACCGAGCCTGATTCCACGACCACCGCGCCGGTGCTGGAGGGTCCCATTCTCTACGAGTGGATCCAGCTTCTGCGCGGCGAGCGCCCCGACATCGCGCCCGCCAAGCTAAAGCTTTATGATTCCCACCCGCCGCGCGAGGGGCTCGCCGCCTCATTTGCCACAGAGCTCGCGCAGACCCGCCCGGAATCCAACCCTTCCCGCGCGCTCTACGGCGCCTACTTGGAGTGGGTCTTCGAGGTTGCGCTGGCTCAGCTGCCGGAGAGCGTGGACGTCGTCCAGCACCGTGCGCGCGCGTTGTCCGTAGAGGAGCGCGGTGAACAGGACGCCATCGAGCTTTCCGACGGCACCACCGTCACCGCCGATGCCACCGTCCTGGCTTATGGCTGGCAAGTGCCTGCCCTGACCGAGTCCGAGCGTGCCCTGGCGGAGGCCGCAGATTCCGGCCTGCACTGGGTGCG
Organism: Corynebacterium sp. HMSC072D12; assembly: GCF_001813925.1. Lineage (NCBI taxonomy): Bacteria > Bacillati > Actinomycetota > Actinomycetes > Mycobacteriales > Corynebacteriaceae > Corynebacterium > Corynebacterium sp. HMSC072D12. Next base: position 72,037 of record NZ_KV814407.1, on the reverse strand, counting down.
CCCAGATAACCCGGTGGAGCAACCGGTGTCTGAGGTTCCTGCGGGCGAGAAGGTCCTAGTTCGGGGCCTGGGCATGGGCTTCTTCGACGTCATGGCGCTGCTCACCATCGACCGCGGCGGCGAGTTCGTCGAGGATCCCTCCACCCGCTCTGGCTTGCGCTACGAGCCCAACGGCGAGGAACCGCACTTCATCGTCTCCTCCGGCCGCGGCTACCCTTATATCCCGAAGTCGGAGTATCACGCGCTGCCACCAAAGGCTGAGCTGACCCGCTTCCGCGCCGCGGTCGTCGCGCTTGATCCGGAAGCGGAGCTGGACTTTAGCACGCAGCTGCTACCGCACATTCTGCGTGATTCCTACGCCGAATACTACGAGAACCAGGCTCGTGTATTCCCAGATGCCCTGCAGCGCCCGCTTGCGGATATCCTCGTCACGATTGATTCCACGGAGCTCACCGCCCCAGATCTCCGAGGCATGGCGGATCAGCTGCGCGTGGCGCTGGAGGGCGCATCGACTGACCCCCTCGACCTTGCCCACTGGGCGAACCCGCTGGCGGACTTCGACAGCGCGGAGGGCGCCGAGATCACCGAGTACATCGCCGAGGGCCTCGCCCGCGATATCCGGGAGGCCGTCGCCGCCGCCGATTCCCCGCTGAAGTCCGCGCTGTGGGCCATCTCAGCCGCGCGCAAGCCCTCCTCCATCGCCGGCTCGGAGGGCCGGATGACGTGGGAGTCCCGGACCAGCACCTACAAGGAGTTCATGGCCTTCGGGCAGATGGTGGGCTCCGGCCCGCCGCTCTTCCGCACCCGACAGCTGCTGGCGCTTGTCGACGCCGGCCTCGTCACCTTCCTGGGCCAGCGCCCCCAGCTGGAGATCGGTGAGAAGTTCACGCTGCGCACCGCGCACGGTGAGGCTTCCTCCACCTGGCTTATCGACGCCTGGATGCACTCCCCCGATGTCCGCCGCGCCGGCGACCCACTTGCGGTATCCCTCAACGGACGTGTTCGCGCGTTCGTCGACCATGGGCAGGCCACCGGCTCGCCGGAGACGACATGGAACCGTCGCGTGGTCAACCCCGGCGGCACCGAGGACCCGCGCCTGCACATCGTCGGCATCCCCACCTATTCGCAGTGGCCGGATACCACCATCTCCCCCATGCCGGGCACCGATCCGCTCATGCTGCAAGAAACCGACCGCACGGCCGGTTCCCTGCTCACTTCCCTCTAACCTCACACAGCGCAAGCGCCGAGGCCCACACTGCCTTGGCGCTCTCGGTGGTTTTAGTCCAGGGCGTCGAGGGCTTGCTCCAAGTCTGCGAGCAGGTCATCAATGGACTCAATGCCCACGGAGATGCGCACGAGGTCTGCCGGTGGGACGAGTTCGGAGCCTTCCGCGGAGATATGGGTCATGTTCTGCGGGTGCTCGATGAGGGACTCCACACCGCCGAGTGACTCCGCCAATGAGATGAGCTTGGTGTTGAGACAGATCTGGCGAGCATGCTCCTCGCTATGGAAGCGCACGGACATCATGCCGCCAAAGCCGCGCATCTGCTTCTTCGCCAGCTCGTGGCCCGGATGCGAGGGCAGGCCCGGGTAGAGAACCTGCTTGACCTCCGGGCGGGACTCCAGGAATTCCGCCACGGCCTGTGCATTGGAGCAGTGGCGATCCATGCGGACTTCCAAGGTCTTGATGCCGCGGGCGGTGAGGTAGGCGTCGAAAGGCGAGGACACCGCACCGACGTTTCCTTGGGAATACAGCAGGCGCTCATCCATCTCAGCGGAATTGGTCACGACCGCACCACCCAGCACATCCGAGTGGCCGCCCAGGTACTTCGTGGTGGAGTGCAGAACGTGATCCGCGCCCAGCTCCAGAGGGTTCTGCAGGTAGGGAGTGGCGAAGGTGTTGTCGACGACAATCTGGACGTCGCCAGCCGCCTTGACTGCCTTAGTGACCGCAGCGATATCCGTGATCGTCGTCGCCGGATTGGTCGGGGTCTCCAACCAAATGAGCTTGGTGTTCTCCTTCAACGCTGCCTCCACCGCCGCGGTATCGGCGGTATTAACGATGGACAGCTCGATGCCCCACTCACCGTAGTCATGGTGCAGGAGACGGTACATGCCGCCGTAGGCATCGTTACCCAAAATCACGTGGTCACCTGGGCGCACGATGATACGGATGAGGGTATCGACGGCCGCCATGCCCGTGGCGAAACAGCGAGCATACTCGGCATTCTCTAGCGCCGCGAGGGTCTTCTCTAGGGAATGAACGGTGGGGTTGGCCACGCGGCCATACTCGTAGCCGCCGCGCAGCTGCGCGAGGCCATCCTGCTGGTACGTGGTGGAAGCGTAAATCGGTACGTTGATGGATCCCATGTAAGGATCCGGCTGGTAACCGGCATGGATGGAACGGGAAGAAAAGCCAAGAGTGCGGTTGTCAGTCATGAGGCACAAGTCTAGACCAAGCTGTTCAGTTGCGAGAAAGACTAGCTTTTTATATTCAACTCTCTTCCCTACTATCGATAGGCGTCAGTCGTAAGCGATAGCAGAAAGGACACACGTGACCAGATCAACCGCATACCTAAGCGCCTCCGCCGAGCAGAGCGACGGGGCTGTCGACGCGGTCACCCGCTGGTGGCAGACAGAAAACATGCAGTCCTGGCTCATAGACAAACCCATCGGCATCGCGCTCATCCTCATAGTCGCCATCATCGGTAGCTGGCTGCTGCGTCGGCTCATCACCAAACTGGCAGACAACAGCATCAAGAAGGGCAAGCTCAGCTCGCCGCTCTCCCCTCGCAAAGCTCACCGAACAACCGATAAGGCGCTCGAGAAAACGCAAGAGGCACGGCGCACCTCCCGCATCCAGACTCTCGCCGGCGTCGGCCGCTCCGCGGTCGCCATATTCGTCTGGGTCTGGGCAGTGCTGGCCATCTTGGACAAGCTCGGCGTCAACGTCGCCCCGCTCGTGGCCTCAGCCGGCGTGGTTGGTGTCGCCCTTGGTTTCGGTGCCCAGGCGCTGGTCAAGGACTTCCTCTCCGGCATTTTCATGCTCATGGAGGACCAGTACGGCATCGGTGACACCATCGACCTCGGCAACGGGGTCTTCGGCGATGTAGAGTCCATTTCCCTGCGTATCACCACGGTCCGCGACATCGATGGCGCGCTATGGTACGTCCGCAATGGCGAAATCCTGCAGGTGGCCAACCACTCCGACCGCTACTCCGTAGCCCGCGTCCAGGTCCCCATCGCGCTGAGCAACGACCCCACCCGAGCAGTCGACGTCATCACCACCGCAGCAGAAGAAGCCGCCCGCGACTCCGACATCAAGGACTTCATCCTGGCCACCCCCACGGTCAACGGCATGTCTGGCCTGGAAGTGGACCACATGTCCTACCGCGTTTCCGTCAAGACGCTACCGGGCAAGCAGTGGGATGTGCAGCGCGCCATGCAGGCGAAAATCCTCACCGCCATGCACACGGAAGGAATTACCACGCCCTACCCGCGGGGGATGGCTATCTTTGATCTGGAAGAACCCAGCCTGACGAGAAAGGAAGATTAGACGTGCAACCAACGAGCGTGTACGACGCCGTCGGCGGAATGGAGACCTTTGAGAAACTCGTCGGCGGTTTCTACGCCCAGGTGCGCGAGGATGATCTCATCGGCCCGATGTACCCACAGCAGGACTGGGAGGGATCAGAACAGCGCCTGACCTGGTTCCTTGTGCAGTATTGGGGAGGGCCACAGCTCTTTTCCGAGCAGCGCGGCCACCCTCGCCTGCGCATGCGCCATGCGCCCTACCCCATCGATATGGCCGCCCATGATCGCTGGCTCGAGCTCATGGGCAACTCCTTAGCGCAGATCGACGAGGAGACCATCCCGCCGGCCTATCGCGCCATGATTTGGGACCACATGGAGCGAGTGGCGGCGATGCTCATCAACCGCGCTCCCTAAAGCCCGAAGGCGTCCTTTACCGGCTGGGACAGCAGCTCTCCCCCACGAGTCATGAGTCCATCGCCCAAGCCTGGGTAGCGCTCAACCGCACCGTCAAAGCCATCAGCAGCCACTGCACGCATATAGGGCAGCGTGGCAGAGCCCAACGCCCGGGCGGAGGTATTCGCTACCGCGCCCGGCATGTTGGCCACGCAGTAGAAGATCGTGTCGTGCACCTTGAAGGTGGGATCATCGTGCGAGGTCTTGTGGGAGTTTTCAAAGCAGCCGCCTTGATCAATGGCGACGTCGACAAGCACAGCGCCCTTCTTCATCCGCTCGACCACATCTTCGCGCACCAACTTCGGCGCCGCAGCACCTGGAACCAACACCGCGCCGATAACCAAGTCCGCCTCCAGCAACTCAGCCTCGAGCGCCGCCGGATCCGACACAATCGTGCGCACGCTGCCCTGATACTGCTCATCGAAGCGCTGCAGCACGTGCGGGTCAAGGTCCAACACCGTCACCTCGCCGCGCAGGCCGTGCGCCATTGCCACTGCCGACGCCCCCACTTGGCCACCACCGATAACGACAACGCGGGCTGGCCGCGTGCCTGGTACGCCAGCAACCAGCAAACCGCGCCCACCTTCGGTGGAGAGCAGATGGTGCGCGCCCTCGATTACGGCAAGACGACCAGCAACCTGGGACATCGGGGTCAACAGTGGCAGGGTGCCGCGAGAATCGGTCACCGTCTCATAGGCTACGGCCGTCGTCCCCGATGTGATCAGCGCTTCCGTCAACGGGCGGTCCGCAGCCAGGTGCAGGTAGGTGAACAGCAGGAGGTCCTCGCGCAGATATCCATATTCTGACTCGAGTGGCTCTTTAACCTTGACCACCATATCCGCAGCCCAGGCCTCCGCTGCGGAGGGAACGATGGTCGCGCCGATCTCTTCATAGCTGGAGTCCGGAAAAGAAGCACCTTCCCCGGCCGTTGTTTCCACTACAACCTCATGGCCATCCTTCACCAGCGTCCCGGCCGCGCTGGGGGTAAGCGCGACGCGGTTTTCGTTATTCATGATTTCTTTGGGTACGCCAATACGCATGCTTCGAGCCATCTCCTTTTGCTGAAGAAAAAGAATTCGACCCCTTTAGGGTAACGCAGATCACCCCTTAGATGTGTTGTTCCTGCTCAGCAGGCACGGCTCCCCGTCAGACGTTAGTATGCGGAGCATGAGCACACTGCGCGATGTACGGTCCTGTAAGCCCCATCATCACTCACGGAGTTACGGGGTGGGCCTCGGCGCTCATCGCAGTGGGCACAGGAATAGCACTCTTATGCAAAGCCCCGCCGTGGACGGTCGCCGTAGGCGCCGCACTGGCGGGGTACGCACTGCTTTAGACCTTTAGAACAAGGACAGCCGCGTCGAGTGGTAAACGCTGCCATAAGGCGCATCAAGGCGCACCCAGCGCCCCTTGCCCGCCACGCGAAGGTGGCGGGGGATCTCGAGTGAGGCGGCAAAGCCCGGGATGAGCCCCAAGCTCGTGCAGGCGAAAATCATCCGCATAGGAATCTCCACCTGAGTCTCCGCATCATTCACGGTGAGCACCGTCTGATTCAGCAGGCTCTTCGGAGGTCCCATCGGCCCGGAGAATTGGCGGGCCAGCTGGCGGCCCTTGTCCGCGAGTTCACGGACAACGTCGACTGGCAGCGAGTCGATCTCCTTAAAACCCTGTGCCGGCGGCAAGGCCCCCGGCCAGGACGGATCACGTGCTGGACCTAAATCAAGTTCCACGCCTCCCTCGTGGCCGAGGGAATCAGGGGCGGTGTGGAGGGCATCGAGAAGCGCCTGCGCCGACACCACGGCACCGTCGCGGCCCACGGTCCCCTCGCAACGCCGAGCCACGACGACGTCGAACGGCGTGGTCACAAAGACCTCAGCCTGGTTGGTGTCGTACTGACGCAGGCGCACCGCTGCGGATGCATCCAGCCCCGTCGCGCGGGAGAGGAGGGCGCGCAGCCCTACCCCACCGCTGCGCAATGTCAGAGTTTCGCGCTCCATTACTGCTGCTCAAGCTCGACGACAGCGTGCTCCAGGATAATGTTGCGCTCCTGCTCAGAGACCTCTCGCGGCATCTGAGTATCCGGGTCAATGGTGACCTGCACGCAATCAATGACGCAGGCCACTTGGCCCTGCGCATCCTTGATCGTCTGGCGAGTAGTGAAAGACGTGGTGCCGAGGCGCACCACCGTGGTTTCCACCGTCACCGTTCCATGGCGTCCATCCCACTTGATGGGGCGGACATAGTCCGCTTCGATGTGACGAACGAAAGCCACCATATTGACGCCACGTGCGTAGAAGTGGTGCATGGCAAAAGCCAAGCGCGCCTCCTGCGCCAGCTCAATGAAGTTGGCATTCATCATGTGGCCGTACATGTCAAAGTCCGACCAGCGCACGCCCACAGTAAGCGCGTGGACGTTGTCCTTGGTCTCCTCCGACACAACATTCTGAGCGGACATTCCAGGTTCCTTCCGGAGTTCGTGCTTTAACGCTAGGGACTTAAAGGCCCTAGCGGCTGAGCTTACGGTGGGTAACGCGGGACGGGCGTGCAGCCTCCTCGCCGAGACGCTCGACCTTGTTCTTCTCGTAGTCGCCGAAGTTGCCCTCGAACCAGAACCACTGGCCTTCTGCGACGTTGCCCTCCCACGCCAAGATGTGAGTACAGGTGCGGTCGAGGAACCAGCGATCGTGGGAGATGACCACGGCGCAGCCAGGGAACTTCTCCAGGGCGTTTTCCAGGGAGCCCAGGGTTTCCACGTCCAAGTCGTTGGTCGGCTCATCGAGAAGGATCAGGTTGCCGCCTTCCTTGAGGGTCAAGGCCAGGTTCAGGCGGTTACGCTCACCACCGGAGAGGACCTTGGAAGGCTTTTGCTGGTCAGCACCCTTGAAACCGAAAGCGGAGAGGTAGGCGCGGGACGGCATCTCGTTCTGACCGACGTGGATGTAATCCAGCCCGTCGGAGACGACCTCCCACACGGTGGCCTCCGGGTCGATGTTCTCGCGGCCCTGGTCAACATAAGACAGCTTGACGGTCTCGCCGACGTCAACGGAACCCGAATCCGGCTGTTCCAAGCCCACGATGGTCTTGAACAGGGTGGACTTACCCACACCGTTCGGCCCGATAACACCGACGATGCCGTTGCGCGGCAAGGTGAAGGAAAGATCCTTGATGAGGACACGGTCGTCGAAGCCCTTGGTCAGGTTCTTGACCTCCACGACCTTGTTGCCCAGGCGCGGCGGAGTCGGAATCTGAATCTCTTCGAAGTCGAGCTTCTTGTACTGCTCGGCCTCCGCAGCCATTTCCTCGTAGCGCTGGAGACGAGCCTTGTTCTTGGCTTGGCGGGCCTTCGCACCGGAGCGAACCCACGCGAGCTCGTCCTTGAGGCGCTTCTGCAGCTTCTTGTCCTTAGCGCCAGCGATCTCGAGACGCTCGGCCTTCTTCTCCAGGTAGGTGGAGTAGTTGCCCTCGTAGGGGTAGAGCTTGCCGCGGTCCACCTCACAGATCCAGCCCGCGACGTGGTCGAGGAAGTAGCGGTCGTGGGTCACTGCGAGGACCGCACCCGGGTAGGACTCGAGGTGCTTCTCCAGCCACTGGACGGACTCGGCGTCAAGGTGGTTAGTAGGCTCGTCGAGCAGCAGCAGGTCCGGCTCGCTCAGCAGCAGCTTGGCCAGCGCGACGCGGCGGCGCTCACCACCGGAAAGGTTGGTCACCGGGTCATCGGACGGCGGGCAGCGCAGTGCTTCCATGGCCTGCTCGATCTTGGAATCCACTTCCCAGGCATCGGCAGCATCGAGCTCCTCCTGGAGCTTGCCCATCTCCTCCATGAGTTCATCGGAGTAGTTGGTGGCCATCTCTTCGGCAATCTCTTCGAAGCGCTGCTTCTTCTGGAAAATTTCTCCAAGGCCCTCTTCGACGTTCTCACGGACCGTCTTTTCCTCGTTGAGCGGCGGCTCCTGGAGGAGGATGCCGACGGTCTTGCCCGGATCGATGAACGCCTCGCCGTTGGAAGGCTGATCCAGTCCGGCCATAATCTTCAGGATCGAGGACTTACCTGCACCGTTGGGGCCCACGACGCCGATCTTGGCGCCCGGGTAGAAAGCCATGGTGACGTTGTCCAAAATAACCTTGTCACCGATGGCCTTACGCACGTTTTTCATCGTGTAGATGAATTCGCCCATGTTTCACCCTTTGCTTCTGTCAGGATTGGTAAATAACAGTACAAAGACTACATGACATGGGCGGCGGTAGTCCTTTGTCCTTGGACCATCGCTTCTTCTGGCTCCGGTTCAAGGTATGGCTCAGCCCCGGACTGCGCTTGCTGACGGTCCGCCGCGGTGTCCTGCGGAGTATCTCCCGGCCGCAATGCAGCTGGCATTGCTTCTTCCGTTGCACTCTCCGAGCCTTCTGTGCTCTCTGTGTTCTGCGTATCCCTTGCGTTTTGTGAATCGCTCGGCGGCGCCGTGTAATCCACGTCCAAAACCGGCGGATTCTCCCCTAGCCAGAGGGCTTCGCTGCCCTCCTCACCATAGGAGGTACCGATCTTTGTAGAGGTGATGCAGAAGCGGTTGAGGTCCAGGCCCACGTGGGCGATTTTGATATAGGTCCTAGAGCGCTTCGCACCGTGCTGATCTTCCCACCGGTCAGTCACGATGGAGCCCATAACGAAGACGGGCATGCCCTTAAACAGTGACTTCTTCACGTTGATGGCGCACTGCCCCCACACTTCTCCATCGATAAAGTTGAGATCCAGCTCCCGCCATACGGTTTTGCCTTCCTCGTCTTTCTCCGGAACGCTGCGGGAAGAAGCGATACGGATGCGGGCCTTATACATGGTGTCGCTGATTTTGGTCAGGTGCGGGTCGTGAGTCAGACGTCCTGTAATGGAAATTGGGTATTGAGACATTGCTTGATTCCTTTGCTGGTCATGGCTGGTAGCTTTCTTGCGGTTGAGGAAGCGATGCGCCTCCCTTACCTCGCATCTTTGCCACCAGGAACAGCACCCGCAATGACTCCGCCAGCAACCTGTGGATAACTTGTTGCAAGCGTCAACAAAAATCCGTTTATCCAGGCAGAAGTACCCTTTCCATCACCCTGGACGCGCCAGCTCTCTCGTGCTGGCACCCCTAGTGCTGGCGGAAGCTAGACTCGTCGCCTTCCCCCATTTGCTTGAGCATCGCGTTATAGCGTTCCAGATCAGCATCGCCGTCCACGTCTGCCTTAGCATCATAGCGCCGAGCAGTCGCGCGATCTTCCCGCAGCCAGTCCCGGAATAGTGAGCCGAACACAATCACCAGCGGGAATTGGCCGAATCCCCAAGAAATGCCGCCGCCGGTCCGCTGGTCCCTCACAAAGTCCGGGTTCCACGGCAGGTTCAAGGATTCATAGAAGTCCAAACCAAGAATCACCTGCATCTGCATGAGATAAACACCGGCGAAGAGGTGCAGGGGCATCGACACAAACAGAATCAACAGACGAACGCCCGTGGGCGCGCGCCACGGCAGCGGATCCGGGCCGATGACCTCCCAGTAGTAGATATATCCGGAGATCAAGAAGACCCAGTTCATGATGACATGCCCTGCATGCTCCGAAATGGCGACCTCATAGAAGCTCGGGAAGAGGTAGAGCACGTAGAGGATGGCCAGGAACTGCAGGACATTGACCGCTGGGTGCGTGAGCACACGCAGGGTACGGGATTTGGTGAGGGCGACGGCGGCGTCGTGAAGCGTGGGCTTGCCCGGCCCACCCGGCTCAAAGGCTTCCATCACCAGGGTCACTGGGGCGCCCAACACGAGGCACAGGGGAATTGCCATCGACAGAATCATGTGCACCAACATGTGCATGGAGTACAGCGCCGGCATGTATAGGCCGATGCCATTGCTCAGGATCAGCGTCAGGCCCAGTGAGCCCACAAGGAACCAGGTAGTACGCACCGCCGACCACGTCAGCCCACGCTGCTTCAGACGCCAGAGCGCGTACAGGTAGAAGCCGGCTAGCACGAGTCCGAGCGAGCCAAACATGAGATCAAAGCGGAACATGGTCCACACGTTGGTGGCTGTGGGGGCGTCGAAAAGCTCGTAGCCCACGAGGATCTGCATGGCGTTGAGGTTCGGATCCCGCGGCGGCGGGGGCGGTGTACGGCCCATCGAGATGGCCACGCCGACTGTGGCCGCCATGATGAGAACCTCCACCACGGCCACCCGGATGAACAGGCGCGGAGTGCGTGTCAGTTGCGGAATGGTGACCCGGCGATGCACAAAGCCGATGGCCGCGAGCACCACGGTGAGCACTGTTTTGCTCAACACCAGCAATCCATAGCGAGTGGTGAATAAATCCCCTAACTCAACGCGGATGAGCGCGTTGACCACACCGGTCGCCGCCAGCCCCACAATGGACAGCAGCGCAACCGTAGAGTAGCGGCGAACCGCCACGCCCATGTCAGGGCCTAGGCGGCGGCCATGCGCAATGAGACCCATGAGCCCGCCGACCCACAGCATGATGAAGAAAAGGTGCAATAGCAGCGAGTTCGTGCCGTAATCATGATCGCCGCCGGAGGCCGAGTGACCCTCCATGCCGAGGGGCACCGTCAACAACAGCGACAGGAAGAACATGGCAACCTGTCCCGCCCAGGTGCGCGCAACAAAGCCCATAATGGCAACGAGCGCTGCGATTCCCGCGGTGAGCAGCCACACTTGCGACGTGGCAATCTGTCCCACCGCCATGCCCATCAGCTCTGGGTTGAGGACTTGGCCCAACGGGGTACCGGTGAGGTCCGACATCACGAGGGGAACCTCAATCAACGACACCACCGCAGCGCCCACGGCGGCCCACGCGCCGGTGCGCGCCGCAATGTGCCCATCGACGGTCAGGCCAGCCTCGATGAGACGCTCGTTGTCCTTGTCCGGCACGGCCGGGTAAATCAAGAAGGCACTGGACATAAATGAACCGATGGCTAGCGCCATGAGCATCCAGGCAACCGCACGGAAGAAGGGAAGGCCGAACGTTGTCATGCGGCCTGGGTCGGGGATGCCCAGGGCGGCAAGCGAATCCGCGAGAAAGAACAAGGAAATAATTCCTCCCACGAGGCCCGCGAAGACGACGAAAGAAAAATTCAACAAGCGGGAAGGCTGCGCTCCCGACCCCGAGTGCGCCAGCCCCCGAAAGTGCTGTGAACTGGGATTTTCTTTCTCAGTGTGCATGGTGGGCAGTCTACCGCCACAGACGTTCTCTTACCTAAAAGGTAAATTATTCTCAGCATTCGTGTAGTCTGCTCTCATGGACTCTCGCCAGCTTCACCACTTTCGGGCCGTCGTAGATCACGGTTCTTTCACGCAAGCTGCGGAAGCGCTACAGCTCACACAACCTTCTTTGAGCCTGACCGTCCGCAAGCTTGAAAAAGATCTCAATGTGAAGCTACTTTCCCGCGGACGCGGCGGAGTCCACACCACGGAGGCTGGGGATTATCTCTACGGCGTGGCTACCTCGATCGATTCCCTCCTCACCACCGCCACCGCCCGCCTTGCCGAATTTGTTTCCTCAACACCAGCGCAGAACTAACACCAGCGATAGCCCGATAATCAGGTGGTCCGCAGCGGTGCGTTATGATGTTTTCGGTACGCCTCCATAGCTCAGTGGATTAGAGCAGTGGGTTTCTACCCCATGTGTCGCGGGTTCGAATCCTGCTGGGGGCACGCAGGTCAAGGCCACTTTCTAGGGCTTCACTAAGCCTCAGAAAGTGGCCTTTGGGCACAGATTGGACTCTCTTCCATGGACATCACCCTCGCGACTTTTGACCACGCCCCGGAATCAGCGCTGCGCGGTATGCGCTTCGCTAACGCGTGGGTACCGGCACCAAGCTATGCGGCATCACGCCGCGCGGTGCTCACCGGACAATATCCACAGCGCGGAGCCACAACGCGCATCACGGAGATTTTCAAGGCCGCTGGCTTCGAGGTTCGGGAGGATACCCAGCCAGCTTCTTCGCAGGTCTTTCGTCTTCTCGAACAGCCGAACCCCCAGCTACTGGACACCCTCGATGGTGTGGTGGCGGTGTCTTCCCTGCAGGGAGATAAGGCCGCCATGTCCCTCCTGTGGCCCGGGGTTGCAGAATCCGGAGAGTGCACAGAGCTCGTCTCCCCGCTCGACTTGGCACCCACGCTCGCGGCGATCGCGGGGCTCGATGTGCGCCCCAACGCCCCGCTGTCTTTCGATGGGCTCAACTTGGTGCCGGTCCTCCGCTACGGGGCATCCGGGCACGCGGCTCTCTTCTTCGACAACGGCGTGCGCATGCAGGACGCCGTGCTTGTCGACGACTCCGCCACCCCACCCAGCGCCTTGCCGCGCTTGCGCGAAGAGTGGGAAACGTGGAAGCGGTTCATGGCTCTGGGCCCGCTGCAGTAACTACTCCACTGGGATGACAACCCAGAGGATGAGGTAGAGCAGAATGCCTGAGAAGCCCAGTAGGGTCGCAACAACGAAGAGAATGCGCACCAGGGTCGGATCAAGGTTGTAGGTGTGTGCGATGCCGCCGCACACACCTCCGAGCATCGTGTCAGTTGTGGAACGGGTCAAACGTTGGTTGTTCATGATCTCTCCTTTCACCTTCCATTATCCAGAGTTGGGACTGAGGATTCATCGGTGTTTACCCTGATTTAAACCCTGATTGCTCTACGCTGGGTGGAGACTTCCCACCCTGAGAGAAAGGATGCCGCTTATGGCTCACTCCCCTGGGCTGCCCGCCCCTACCCGCTCCTCCTATGCGCTGCTGACCGGCGCTAGCCAGGGAATTGGCGCTGCGATGGCCAAGGACCTGGCCGCCCGCGGCTACAACGTCATCCTCGTCGCACGCCGCGAAGACGTCCTCGAGTCCATCGCTGCGGATCTGCGCTCACGCCACGAGGTGGACGCCATTGCGCTGGCAGCGGACCTCTCCGAGGCAGCGGACGTGGACCGCGTCATCGAGTTCATGGCGGGCAAGGAAATTTCCATCATCGTCAACTCAGCGGGTATCGCCAGCTTTGGCAAGTTCATGGATCAGGACTGGGACTATGAAACCCGGCAGTTCGACCTCAACGGCAAGGCCGTTCACCGTCTGACGCGCGCTGCTCTGGAGCAGATGCTGCCGCGGCGCAGCGGCGCTATCTGCAATGTGGGCTCGGCGGCGGGCAACGTTTCCATTCCAAACAATGCCACCTATGTTTTCACCAAGGCAGGTGTCAATGCCTTTACTGAGGCCCTGCACTACGAGCTCAAGGGCTCCGGCGTGACCTGCACGCTGCTTGCCCCTGGCCCGGTGCGCGATGCCGTCATCCCCGAAGAAGAGCAATCGATCGTGGACAAGGTCGTCCCGGATTTCTTGTGGACCACCTACGAGTCTTGCTCTGAAGAAACTCTGGAGGCCATGGCCCGCAACCAGCGCCGCGTGGTCCCCGGGCCACTTTCGAAAGCAATGAACGCGCTGGGCAAGATTGTGCCGACTCCAATTGCTGCACCGCTCATCGGCAGCTTCTATTCCAAGATGGCCTAGCGCATGAAAATGCCCGCTCTCCCCCGTGGAGAGCGGGCATTGCTCTACTTGCCTTGGAGCGGCGATTGCTCCGCGATTGCCTTCTGTGCGGCCTCTTCCCGGGCGAGCTTGCGCTCGACCCAGAACTCAGCGTTCTGGATTCCCAGTGCCTCTGGGTCAAACTGCGGGTCCTTGCCAGCAGCCTTTTGCGCACTGTAATCCTTGAGGCACTTGAGCGCCGGAACCTGCAGGAAGAGGATGGCAATGATGTTGAGCCATGCGGTCGCGCCAACACCGATATCACCCAGAGCCCAAGCCGCGCCCGGAGTCGTGGTCGCTCCGACAACCACAGAGACCACGAGGAGAATACGCAGGAGCCACACGAGTGCGCGGCGGGTGGTCTTGTTGCTAATCCAGCGGTTGAAGTAGGTCAGGTTGACCTCTGCCATGTAGTAGTACGCCAGGACGGTGGTGAAGGCGAAGAACGCAATGGCGATGGCGATGAAGCTCGGGCCGAAACCTGCCAGCAGGGTGTCGAGACCGTGCTGGACAAAGCCCGGTCCAACCTCGACGCCGTCCGGGATGGAGCCGGCGTAGCGCACGGGGCCATCCTCTGACTCACCCTCGAAGACCTTGTACATGTCGGTAGAGATGATGATGAAAGCGGTCGCGGAGCAAACGAAGAGGGTATCAATGTAGACCGCGAAGGCCTGCACGAAGCCCTGCTTAGCCGGGTGGGACACCTCCGCCGCCGCGGCAGACTGCGGGCCAGTACCCTGGCCGGCCTCGTTGGAGTAAATGCCGCGCTTCACGCCCCACATGATCGCCGAACCCAACAGGCCAGAGAAAGCCTGCTCCGCGCCGAAGGCGGACTTAAAGATCATGCCGAAGACCTCAGGGATCTGGTTGAAGTTCATGATCAGGATGATGATGGCAAAGAGAATGTATGCCGCCGCCATGAACGGAACCACGAGGGACGCGAAGTTAGCAATACGCTTCACACCGCCAATGATGATGATCGCGAGAATTCCGCCCAGAACCAGGGCAGACCAACCAACTTCGATGCCCCAAGCGTTCTGAACTGCAGCGGCCACGCCATTAGCCTGGATGCCAGGCAAGAAGTAGCTGGTGGCAAGGATCATTGCGACGGCGAAGACGATGCCGTAGACCACCATGAATGGTCCGGCCTTGGTGTGCTTGTAGGCCTTTTCGATGTAATAAGCCGGGCCGCCGCGGTACTCACCGGTGTCCTGGTCCTTCTCCTTATAAACCTGGGCCAAGGTACATTCCACGAAGGAGGTTGCGGAGCCCAGAAGCGCCACCGCCCACATCCAGAACACAGCACCCGGCCCGCCGAAGGCAATAGCCGTCGCTACACCGGCGATGTTGCCCACACCGACACGGCCGGCCAGGGAAATCATGAGCGATTGGAAGGAAGACACGCCCGAATCGGAGCTTTCGCCGTCCTTCAGCTGCTTAATCATGTCCGGAATGCAGCGTATCTGCAGGAACTTGGTGGCCAGAGTGAAATAGATTCCAGCACCGAGACAGAGGAAGACCAACGCTGGTGACCAAATCAGAGAGTTGAGGGTGTCGAGAAAGGCTGACATCGGTAGGTTACCGTCCTTCGAAATATGTGAGTGCCATCACGTTAAAGGCTGACCTAATAATGTCCCATCCACGACGACTTTCGCGCGCGAAATCATGAAAAAGTTGAAAAAGCACCACCCTCAACATTCACATCCAGCAGAAAACCCCAGCACATATCGATTAAGAGACCGATTTCGAAAAGCGCACCCCTTCCCCACCCCCGCTTACCCCCACCAAGCCAGAGAGGGCACGGCTCCGACCACGCCCCAAGAGAAACTATGGTGGAAGGCATGAGTGATATCCCCGCTAAAAACGACCGCCTCGTCTGGATCGACTTGGAAATGACAGGGCTAGATCCGAAGCGCCACGTGATTGTGGAAGTTGCCGCCGTGATTACCGACGCCGAGCTAAACATCCTCGACGAAGGCATTGACCTCGTCGTCCACGCCACGGAGGAAGAACTCGCGCAGATGGATGACTTCGTCACTGAGATGCACTCGAAGTCCGAGTTGGACAAGGAGATTCGGGAATCTGTGATCACGATTGAGGAGGCAGAAGAGGCGGTGCTGAAGCTCGTCGAGAAGCACTGCGATGCCAACCACCCCGCACCCCTTGCAGGCAATTCCATCGCAACGGACCGCACCTTCATTCGTGAGTACATGCCGCGCCTGGACGCCGCGCTGCACTACCGAATGATTGATGTTTCTACGATTAAGGAACTCGCACGCCGCTGGCACCCGCGCGCGTACTACAACCAGCCGGATAAAGGCATGGCGCACCGGGCACTGCAGGACATTATTGAGTCCATTCGCGAGCTGGATTTTTATCGCCGCAGCGTGTTCCGTACGGATAACGGCCCCTCCACCCCGGAAGCTGAGGAGCTCAAGGCGGCTACTACCAACGACTACCAGGCGTTTTTGTAAAACGGACAACGTGGGTTAACCTGTATCTCGTTGCTTTCCGCAACGATGGTGGCTGTAGTTCAGCTGGTAGAGCACCAGGTTGTGATCCTGGGTGTCGCGGGTTCGAGCCCCGTCAGCCACCCCGAATAGACCCCGCATTCTGTTTGAGCAGGATGCGGGGTCAACTTTTTGCATTGAGCCCCAGCACCACCGCACCGCCAAGCCCCACAGCCTGCCGGACTTGAGTATGTTAGCCTTGCCTAATTGTATAGTGCGTAGGCTTCCTCCAACACAGCAACTCAAGTTTTTCAAAGGACAATGATAACGATGGCTGGCCAAGCTAAAGAGGCAGCGTCGAAGCGCAAGCCCCGCAAGGCACATGAAGCGACCGTGACTGGTCGCTACCAGGTCTCTCCGGATTTGATTCGGTTGAGCATGAACTCCCCGGCTTTTGTAGGCAAGGAGCTGGAGTTTACGGATCACTACATCAAGCTGTTGTTTGTGCCAGAAAATGCTGACTACTCTTGGCCGTTTGATATCCAGCAGATTCGCGAAGAGCAGCCGCGTAATAAACAACCAATTCTCCGCACCTATACCCTGATTAACCTAGACCCGGAGACCGGGGACTTCGACGTTGATTTTGTCACCCACGGTGATTCCGGTCTGGCTGGTCCGTGGGCACGAGCCGCTAAGGCCGGAGAGAAGATCGGCTTCCTCGGCCCAGGTGGCGCGTGGGGACCTGCCGAAGAATATGAGCACTTCATCTTCGCCGGCGATGAATCTGCGGCACCGGCCATCGGCGCTGGTCTGCGCCACCTCCCTGAGGGCGCGACCACTACGGCCTTCATCGAGATCGAAGACGAAGACCGCAAGTTCGAGCTGCCCACCCGCGAGGGTGTGGAGATCGTCTGGGTAATCCGCAACGGCGCTACCCACGGCACTGAGCTATCCCGCGTGGTACGCGAGGCTGGTATCCCCAAGGAGAAGAAAACCAGCTGGTTCATCCACGGTGTCGCCGAGATGATCAAAGAGCTGCGTCGCTTCCTTTTCGTGGAATCTGGAATTCCCAAGGAAGACGTTTCTATCTCTGGCTACTGGCGTATCGGAATGACTGAGGACCAATGGCAATCCTCCAAGCGCGAATTCAATGCAGAGATTGAAGCAGAGGAAGAAAGAGCTAAGGCCTAACGCTTGTTTTCACGTTAGACTGCGGCAATGATCGATTTCACCGACACCGCCGACGTCGTTGCTCCCCAGCTTCTGGGCACGGTGCTCACGCACAACGGCGTTTCAGTACGCATCACGGAGGTCGAGGCTTACCTCGGCGCAGACGATGAAGCCTCACACACTTTTAAGGGCCGCACGCCGCGCAACGCAGCCATGTTTGGCCCACCCGGGCGCCTCTACGTCTACATGTCTTATGGCATCCATCGGAACGGCAATATCGTCTGCGCGCCCGAAGACACCGGTCAGGGTTGCTTGCTCCGCGGCGGAGAAGTCATCGACGGGCTAGACATTGCCTACCAGCGCCGGGGCGACACGGATTTTCATAATCTCGCCCGCGGCCCTGGCAATTTGGGCAAGGCCTTAGGATTCAGCCTTGAAGATAACGGAACCCCGGTAAAACTTGGCGCACGCGAAGAGGAGCCCGAGTGGGTCCGCGGGCCGCGCATCGGCATCTCAAAGAACCAAGACGCCGCGCTACGATTTTGGATTCCCTTCGACAAGACAGTGTCTCGGCGTCGCGGTCTCCCCCGCTAGCCCCTACCGGCGCATGAGTCCTGAGACTCATGCGCCTTATCTTTAAGCCAAGGCTGCTCGCACCAGCTCCGCGGCCTGCGAGGGGGTCTTGCCCACCTTCACGCCGGCCGCTTCCAGCGCCGCCTTCTTGCCTTCTGCCGTACCAGAACCACCAGACACGATGGCGCCAGCATGCCCCATCGTCTTGCCTTCCGGCGCGGTAAAGCCCGCGATATACGCAATCACCGGCTTCGTGACGTGGTCCTTGATATAGGCAGCGGCATGCTCCTCTGCATCACCGCCGATTTCACCGATCATAATGATCGCCTCGGTATCCGGATCATTCTGGAAGGCCTCAATCGCTGAAATGTGCGTGGTCCCAATAATCGGATCTCCACCGATTCCCACGCACGTGCTAAAACCAATATCGGATAGCTCGTACATCATCTGATACGTCAGCGTGCCCGACTTCGACACCAAGCCAATCTTTCCTGGGTTTGGCGCAGTCTCTGCCGGAATAATGCCCGTATTAGATTCGCCCGGTGTGTAGAGCCCCGGACAGTTCGGCCCAATGATGCGGGTTTTGGATTCTCGTCCCAGCGCATAGAGCTCAGCGGTGTCCTTCACCGGAATTCCTTCCGTAATGATGACCACGAGTTCAATACCGGCGCGGATGGCTTCTTCCGCTGCGTCCTTAGTGAACTTTGCCGGCACAAAAATGACGGTGACATTGGCATCGGTAGCCTGCATGGCCTCACGCACGCTGCCGAAGACGGGAATCTCACGCCCCTCAATATCCACGCGCTCACCTGCCTTGCGCGGGTTGACCCCACCTACGATGGTGGAGCCGGATTCCAGCATGCGACGCGTGTGCTTCATACCTTCGGACCCCGTCATGCCCTGGACAATGATCCGCGAGTCTTTGTTGAGAAAAATCGACATGTCTACTCCTAGTTCGCCAGCTCCGCAGCCCGGCGGGCCGCAGCGTCCATGGTTTCAACCTGCTCCAGTTTGGGCAGGTGTGCGTCATTCAGAATCGCGCGCCCCAATTCCGCGTTGTTGCCATCCAGGCGCACCACGAGCGGCTTGGGTTCAATCCCCTCCGAGTCCAGGATTTTGTAGGCCTGCACGATGCCCTTGGCCACTTCATCGCAGGCGGTAATACCGCCGAAGACATTGACAAAGACCGATTTCACCTGCGGATCACTGAGAATCACTTCGAGCCCGTTGGCCATCACCTCCGCATTAGCGCCACCACCGATATCGAGGAAGTTCGCGGGCTTCGGCTGCGAAGAAAAATCCTCGCCGGCATAGGCCACGACGTCGAGCGTGGACATCACTAGGCCAGCGCCATTGCCGATAATCCCCACGGAACCGTCAAGCTTCACGTAGTTCAACCCGATCTTCTGCGCCTTGAGCTCCAGCGGATCGGTCGCCCCGTGGTCTTGGAGGTCCCGGTGCTCGGGGTGGCGGAACTGCGCGTTATCGTCCAGCGTGATTTTGCCATCAAGCGCGATGATCTCACCGCTCGATGTCTTGACCAGTGGGTTCACCTCTACAAGCGTGGCGTCTTCTTCCGTGTACACCGTGTAGAGCTTCTTGAATACGGGCACCAGCTTGGCGACGTCCCCCTCGTCAAACCCCGCCTCATACGCCATGTCTCGAGCGAGGGTGTCTGTCATGCCATCGAGTGGGGAGAAGCTGCGCTTAATCAGGGCATCTGGGCGCTCTTCGGCCAGCTTCTCAATCTCCACGCCGCCTTCTTTGGAGAGCATGGCCAGGTAACGGCGTTTGGTGCGGTCCAGGAGGATGGAGAAGTAGTATTCCGCAGCGATGTCGGCACCTTCTGCCACCATGACCTTGCGCACGGTGTGCCCCTTGATCTTCAGGCCTAGAATCTCATTGGCCTTCTCCGCGGCTTCCGCAGGACTGTGCGCTAGCTTGACTCCCCCAGCCTTTCCGCGCCCACCGGTTTTGATTTGTGCTTTGACCACGACCACCGGTGTCCCCAACTTCACGGCTGCTTCTTCAGCCTGCACGGCCGAGGTCGCAACGATGCCTTTGAGGGTGGGAACGCCATGAGCTTCAAAGAGGTCTCGAGCTTGGTACTCGTAGAGATCCACTTCTGCCTCCATCTTTGCAGTGAATAACTAGTTCTCCACAAGATTCACCAAAACAAAGACGTGATGCAAACCACTTTGTAGAAGTTAAAGCATTACACTTCACACACTTTGCATTACATGCGCGCACGTCGCAATGCTGCCCGTTACAGCCATTTAGGCCACTGACGCCGAATTAGCTGTTTTAACTTTCGGGTGCACCCTGATCGATCCCCGGGGAGCTACTGATTAGCGGTAGCATTGCCCGCAGACCAGGTAGCCCAATCCATATTCCAGTCCCCTAGACCATCGAGCGCACTCAGCACACCACCGCCGGTGTTGGAAACCCTCACAATATCGCCGCGTTTGACCGTGTTTTGGAACCACTGAGCAGCCTCAGTAGTTACATTGATACAGCCGTGGGACTGGTTATAACTGCCCATCGCACCCACAGCCCAAGGCGCCGCATGGACATAGATTCCGGAATAGGACATCTGCGTCGCCCACTGAACGTCGGTCTTGTAACCGCCAGCGTCGAGAGCCAGGCCAAAGGTAGTCGAGTCCATGGTAAGGGACGGGTACTGGTCACCGATGATGTAGGCGCCGTTCGGGGTATCCCACTGGCCATCCCTGCCCATCGAGACAGGAATGCGGCGCAGCACCTCACCATTCTTGAACACCGACATCATCTTCGTGTTGTTATCGATCAGCGTGATGACGCGGTCGCCGATAGTAAAGTTGGTTGAGGCATCCTCGCCGCCGTAGACACCGCCGCCGAGGTTGCGACCGTACAGGTCGACGTCAACAGTCACCTTCGTACCCGGCTCCCAATAGTTTTCCGGGCGCCAGCGCACCTCCTGGTTATTCACCCAGTAAAAAGCACCGTCGACGGCGGGCTCTGTTTTGACCGTAATAGCCTTTTCGGCCGCCTTGCGGTCAGTGACGTAGTTGCCAAAGCGCACGCCGATAACCTGACCCACGCCTACTTCGGAGTCCGGCAGTGGGCTCAAAGCTACCTCGGATACCCCTGCGGCCTGCGGGGTGGTGAACGTGATGGTCTTGTGGGTGCCGTCTTTGTCCGTGGCATCGATGGTGTACGTGCGGTTATATCCCAGCACCTCAGCACTCTTCCACGTGGTCGAGTCCGAGGACAGCTCATCTTCCACTTCAATGCCAGCCTCGTTGGTCATCGTCACCGACTTCAGGCCAGCCGGGGAGTTCACTTCTACCGGTTCGGATGGATCAACATTGCTAGCACCGTCCTTGACGGAAAACTTCAGCTGCTTCGCTTTAGCGGCTGCCGAGGCCGACGCCTCCGCCGAAGCACTCGTCTGAGCATCTGCTTCCGATTGGTTTTCGGCTGGGCCAGAATCCGCGGCCCCGCCGATGGTGCAGGCGGCCAGAAGGGAAGCCGTTGCAACGAGGCTCGAGAGAAGTACTGCGGGACGTGCAGAAGGGAATAGAGAACGCACAGAAACCCCTAGCTCATAGAAATGATTAAAGACAATGACAAGAGTTCTCATAGCCTAACCGCCAGCGCACCTCTCAAACCAGTTGACGCCACCACCCTTAACCGTTTCGTTACCCACCCGTTGCGCACCCAATTCGCCCCTCCTTCAAAGCGGCCACAACGCCACCACCGAAGACCCCAATAAACCACCAACTACCTGGCGATTTTACCTTTTTACAAAGAGGGTGTTAAAGTTACATCTCGTTGCACGGCAGGCACCGAGGAAATCAGCAGTCACCGAGTAAACACAAGCGCCATTAGCTCAATTGGCAGAGCAACTGACTCTTAATCAGTGGGTTCGGGGTTCGATTCCCTGATGGCGCACAGTTCAACCCCCTTCATCCTTCGATGAAGGGGGTTTCCTCATTCCGTGGCCGCCCCAAAGACCTCCAGACGCTGCGTCTTGGGCCGCCACCAGGCGGCAGATTCTGCCCTGAATTCTTTATGCTCCGGCCCGGCAATCTCATCGAGGACGCGCATATAGTCAGGCACCAGCGCCCGGGGCAGGCGCAGGCCCATCGTCAGATGCGGCGTCCACCGTGGTCCGCGCCCCTCGGGGTTCTTAGCGCTTATCTTCCGCGCCGCAATTTCTAGCTCATCGGTGGTCTCCAGAAGCCAGGCCACGGTCTGCTTGCTTTTCCTTCCGAAGACCACCGTTCCTACGCGATGAAATTGCGCCGGCATCAGCGGTGGGAGCAGGCTGCGAGCCTCGTCAACGACTGAAGTCTCGAGCACCGGCGCGAACGTCACCGTAATGTGCGGGCGCTGGTGCTGCACCGGAAAGCCACGCTGAGCCAGGGCTGCGTAGACTTCCCGGATGGTGTTTTCGTCCTCCGGGGTGAGGTACAACAGGAGGTTCTCGGGCGAATTTCGGCTCACACGGCCCGAGTCTAACTAACCTCCCGCAGCGCCACGACGGGTTGCCCGCGGTGGTCCAGCACATCCGTCTCTACGCCGTAGACCTCGCGCAAGAGTTCCTCCGTGAGCACCTCCCCCGGCGCGCCATGGGCGCGGGCCTTGCCACCGTGGAGCACGACGAGCTGGTCACACATCCGGGCCGCCAGGTTGATGTCATGAATCGCTACCAACGCGAGGCTGCCTTCCTCCCGAGCTTTTGCCCGCACGCGGCCCAAGACGAAGAGCTGGCGGTTGAGATCGAGGGCGGAGGTGGGTTCGTCGAGAAGCATGAGCCCAGGGGTCCCCACCAGCATCTGCGCCACGGCGACGAGCTGGCGCTGGCCGCCGGAGAGCTCGTTGAGGTAGCGCTGCGCAATGTCATCGAGCCCCATGGAGTGCAGGACCTCTGCGGTGCGGGTGACAGGGTCCTCGCATGCTTCCCGACGCGCCGCAATCAGCACCGCCTCAAACGCCCGCAGCGCCGCGGTGTGCGGCAGGCCCTGTGGCACGTAGCCAATGAGCCGGCGGCGCCGCTGTCCGCGCGGAACCTGGCCGTCGACACGAAAATCCACCGTGCCGCCCCGCGCGCGGTGCACGCCGGCGAGCGTCTTGATGGTGGTGGTCTTGCCGGACGCGTTCGGCCCCAGCAGCCCCACGACCTGCCCGCCGCACAGGGTGGGAAGGCTCAGCCCGTCCACCACCGTGCGCGAGCCATAGCCGGCAGATAGATCGGTGATGGTGAGTTCTACGTCCACAATGCCCTCCTTCGGGTCATGACGATGGCGATGAAGAACGGCACGCCCAGAAGCGAGGTGACGATGCCAATGGGGATGGCGAGCCCGGGCTTAATCAGGAGGCTTAGCGCGTGGGCGGCGCACATCACCGCCGCGCCCGCGGCCATGGAGGCCGGCACGAAGTAGCGCTGGTCCTCGCCCACCAACATGCGCGCGATGTGCGGGCCCACCAGGCCGATAAATCCGATGATGCCGGCAAAAGCCACGGTGGTTGCCGCGACGAGTGAGACCACGACGAGAACAATCACGCGCAGGCGGGAAGTGTTGATGCCGAGGGCGGTGGCGCGGGCGTCGCCAAGCCGCAACGCCGTCAGCCGCCACGACAGCGCGCCCAGGATGGGCAACGCCACCGCAAGCACGCCGGCCAGCACGGCGTTGGCCTGCCAGCTAGCGCGGGTGAGGGAACCCATGGACCAGAAAACGATCTGCTGGAGAGCCTCGCTAGAAGAGCGGTATTGGATGAGCGCCAACATGGCCTGGAAGAAGAAGACGAGGCCGATACCGAGCAGCACCATCGTCTCGGACTTCGCACCGCGGATGACGGCGGCGACGACGATGATGGCCGTGGCCAGCGCCGCCGACAGCCACGCGATGAGCGCGAGGTTGAACTGCGGCTGGGCCAGGAGCTGCCACCGCAGAACGATGGCGCTGGCCCCGCCGAAAGCAGCCGCCGCGGAGATGCCGAGGGTAAAAGGCTCCGCCAGCGGATTATCCAGGATGGTCTGCATCTGCGCGCCAGCCAGTGACAGGCTAGCCCCGATGAGCAGCGCCATGACGGCCATAGGCAGGCGCAGGCTCCACAGGACTGTACGCGTTTGCTTGTCGACGCCTCCCGGGTCCACCATCCCCCGCAGCACCTGCCCCGTGGTGAGGTCGATGGCGCCAACGATCACGCTCACGACGAAGGCGGCGAGTGCTACGGCGATAAGCCCGGCGACGATGGCGATGCGGCGGCGGGTCACGCGGGAATGTTCGTGTGCGAGGGCCTCCACAGGAAGTTCCGCGGTTTCTGCGCGCGTGGTTCGTTCAGGGTTTGCCGTGCGCGTGGTTGATGTGAGAATGCTCATGACTAGTTGGTGCTGAAGAAGGTTCCGTCGCCGGGGACGGGCGAGTATTTCTCTTGGGCTTCGGCCCATTCTTGCTGAACGTTGACGTCTGCGTAGTCCTCCGGGTGGAGCCACGCGGCGATCTGGAGGAGCGCCAGGTAGTTGAAGGGCGAGTTGTAGAACTGGTGCCACAGGCCGTGGAGGTTGTGCTCCTTGACGGCAGAGAGGTCCTCAAAACCAGGTTGGACGCTGGCCAGCGTCTTGGCGCTGTCGTGGGCATCCTTTTCGCTGATGCCATAGCCAGTAGCGGCGAAACCGGTGTGGCCCCTTGCGTTATCCACCTTGGTGGACCAGTCACCGCCGGTGGCGATGACCATGTCGGGATCGACATCGATGACCTTCTCCGGGGTCAGTGCGCCAGACTCGCCCTCGATGATGCCATCTGCCACGTTCTTTCCGCCGGCGACATTGACCAACTCAGAAATATTGGAGTCGTTCCACGAGCCGCAGCAATCTGAGATACCTGCTGCACGCCACACGAAGGTGGACGGCTTATCCTGCGCCTTCTTTGCTCGCTCAGTTACCAGGTCAACGTTCTTTTGCCAGTCTGCGATGAACTCCTCCGCGCGGTCCTCGTGGCCGAAGATATCGGCGAAGATTTCCATGGTGGGCACGGTGTTCTCCAAGGGCTTGGAACGGAAGTCTGTGACGGCATAGGTCAGGCCGGCCTGGTCCAGCTTGTCGGTGAGCCCGGCGGTCTGGGAGGCCTCATACTGATCCTTGGAGAGCACGATGAGGTCCGGGTCGAGGCTGATGAGCTCCTCCACGGTGACATCACCCTTGGTGAAGCCGCCGATTTCCGGCAGCTCGTTGACTTTGGGCGTGGTCTTTTCCAGCTCGCGGTAGTAGTCGGGCACATTCTGCTTCAGGTCCGATCCGATGGCCACGACCTTGTCCAGCGGGTCTTCCTTGTTGAGGATGCCGGTGGCAAAGACACTGCGGCCCTCTCCCAGGATGACGCGTTCCGGCGCGTGGTCCAGCTCCACCTGGCGGCCGGCAAGGTCTGTGAAACTCACAGCAGCAGTCCCGGCCTGCTCGCTGCCAGCACCGGCATTGTCGGCGGCACAGCCCGCCAGCGCGCCGGCCAGCGCCGCCACCATGGCGCACGCCCCTACCACTCGCCCGGTGCGTGGACGGGATGCCTGGCCTGCAGGCGTCGATACGTGAAGCACAATTTCTCCTTCAAGCTTTCGTCTTGTGGTCTGTTCGGAGGTTCATACTACACAGATAAGTAAGGCTACCCAAAGCTTGCATAGGGTAGGCAATGCTTTTTCTAGTTTATGCGGAGCGTAAAAATGCCCCACCCCAGGCATTTCCCAAGGCAGGGCCTCTACGCGCGCAGTCGCGCCCACTGGCGCGCGCCCGCGCTAGCGGCGCTCAGCGAGCAGGCGCTGCAGCTCCTTGATGTCGGACTTACGGCGCTTGGAGCGGAAGACGGAAAAAGCGATGAGGCCTACGACGGCCGCGCCAACGCCGGCGAGCGCCATCTGCACATTGCGCTCCTGCAGCTTCTGGGTTGCCGCGCCCTTAGCATCCTCGACGAAGTTCTGCGGCTTGCTGCGATCAGCGAGCTCATCCAAGGTACTAGCCAGCTGACGGCGGGTGCGCTCGATGTCGCGCTGGATATCATCAATGTTGCGTGCCACGTGAATCTCCTGAATTTTGACTTCGTTCGGTGTTGTTGCGGTTAGCTTCTATCTAACCGTTGTGGTTCTAACGTGGACATTCTACATTGACCGCCAGCGTGTCTGCAGAGTCGGTCAACGTTTATCTCACCCACGCTGCACCGAGTGAACATCGATGAGCGAAAGAGCCCTTGAACAGAGCACGGTAAGGTAGACACCATGACTGAAGCACAACGACTGTCCGTAGGGGACAAAGCCCCCGCTTTTTCCTTGAGCGATGATGCCGGCAACACCGTGAGCCTGAGCGACTACGCCAGCCAGCGCGTCGTGGTTTATTTCTACCCGCGCGCCAACACTCCTGGCTGCACGAAGGAAGCCTGCGACTTCCGCGACAGCCTGGAACAACTCAATGGCATGAACATCGCCGTGGTGGGAATCTCCCCTGACAAGCCCGAGGCACTGGCGAAGTTCCGCGAGGACCACGACCTGAATTTCCCGTTGCTGTCTGACCCCGACAAGGAGGTCATGACGGCGTATGGTGCTTTCGGCGAGAAGAAGAACTACGGCAAGATCGTCCAGGGTGTTATCCGCTCTACCTTCCTCGTCGAGGAAGACGGCACGATCGGCCAGGCCATGTACAACGTCAAGGCCACTGGCCACGTCGCCCGCGTGCTCAAGGGGCTCAACTAAACCGTGGAATCTAGCTCGAAGTCACCGGAGATTCTGGTCCCGAGGCGTCGCCCAGCGCAGGCACGCAGCCGGGCCAAGTATGACCGGATTTTGTCCTGCGCGCGTCAGGCGCTCGTGGACTATGGCTTTGAGTCTTTTACCTTCGACGAGGTCTCGCGCCGCGCGGAAGTACCAATCGGCACGCTATATCAGTATTTTGCCAACAAGTACGTACTGATCTGCGAGCTCGACCGCCAAGACACCGCCGCAATGCAGGCGGAGGTTGAGCGTTTTTCCCAACGCGTGCCGGCCCTGCAGTGGCCGGACTTTCTCGAGGAATTCATTGACCGCATGGCTCGCGTCTGGCGCGAGGACCCTTCGCGCCGCGCGGTGTGGCACGCCGTGCAGTCCACGCCAGCTACCCGCGCCACGGCCGCTGATACCGAGCTCAGCCTGCTCAAGCCCATCGCGGAAATCATCGAGCCTCTTGCACAGGGCATGGACGCCGACGCCCGAGTGGAGATCGCCGCCTTCCTCGTCCACACCGTGGTGTCCTTGCTCAACTACAGCACCATGCGCTCCGAGGAGAGCTTCGATGGCGTGGTGGAAGAGATTAAGCGCATGCTCATCGCCTACCTCTTCGCCATCGCGACCAGCGCCTAGGTCATGGCGTGGGTTATGGCGTGTGCCGCGAAAGGTGCACGGTAGCGGTGGCGTAGTCACCATCGTGGCTGATCGACAACGCCGTAGAAAAATCCCCCAGGGATTCCCGCGCGAGCCGGGCAATCTCCCCACGCAGTTCAACTGCCACGCGCCCCCACGCATCCGGGCGGACCTCAATCTCGGCCCAGTCCACGGCCTCCTCCGCCAGGACCGGCGGGCGCCCGTAGAGCGCTTGCGACCACGCCTTGATGAAGGCCTCCTTCGCTGCCCAGCGCCCCGCGAAGTGCTGCGCGCGGGCAGCACCGATTAGCCCACGAGCCTGCGCCACGCGCAGCTCGGAGGCGCTGAAGACCCGCGCAAAACGTGTGCCGGGAAGCTCCAATTGCTGGGCAAAGGACGGAATGTGCACCAAGTCGGTGCCCACGCTCACGCCACTCATAGTCATGCAGACCAGCTTAGTTGCGCCAACCGTGGTTTAGCGCGCCAGCTCCTGCTTGAGCTCCTCCAATTCGTCGCCGCCGGCCATCCACTGGGTCAGCTCCGGCAGCGTGACCTCCTCCTTGGAAGCGTCGAGAGACATCTGCCCCACCGTGAGCACGATGAAGTGATCGCCCACGAGGTAGGCGTGTTGCGGGTTGTGCGTAATAAACACCACGCCCATGCCGCGTTCGCGGGCGGCGTCGATAAAGCGCAGCACCATGCCTGATTGCTTCACGCCGAGCGCGGCGGTGGGCTCATCCAGGATGATGTAGCGCGCGCCGAAGTAGATGGCGCGGGCAATGGCGACCACCTGGCGCTGGCCACCGGAGAGGGCGGAGAGTTCCACGGAGACATCGCCAAGCTCAATGCCCATTTCGGACAACTGCTCGTGCGTAATGCGCTTCATTTCCTCCTCACGCAAGCTCCCCAGCGCCCCGGTGAGCTCTTGGCCTAGGAAGAAGTTTCGCCACACAGACAGCGAGGGTACTAGCGCCAAATCCTGGTACACGGTGGCAATACCGGCGTCGAGGGAATCGCGCGGACTCGTGAAATTCACCTCTTCCCCATCGACGGTGATAGTGCCCCCGGTGGGCTGGTTGAGGCCGGCGAGGATTTTAATCAGCGTGGATTTACCCGCGCCGTTATCACCCAGCACGCAGGTCACTGCGCCTTCCTTGACGCGGAGGTTGATACCGCGCAGGGCGTGGAAGTTGCCAAATGTTTGGGAAATATCGTGCAACTCAATCATGGTTATCGCTTCCTCGTAAAGTTGGCCACCGAGGTGTTCGTGAGCACGGCGAAGAGCAGCATGGCGCCGAGGAAGAACTTGAACCAGTCGGGGTTCCAGCCAGCGTACACGATGCCCTGGTTGGTCATGCCGAAGATGAGTGCACCAATGGCGGTGCCCACCGCGGTACCGCGCCCGCCGGTCATGGAGCAGCCGCCAATCACGGCGGCGATGATGTAGAGGAACTCGTTGCCAATGCCCTGGCCGGCCTGGATGGAGTCGAAAGCAAAGAGGGTGTGCATGCCCACGAACCACGCTGCAAATCCGACGAGCATGAACAGCGCCACCTTGACGCGGCGCACGGGAACACCGACGGCGCGGGCGGCTTCATCGTCGCCACCAACGGCGAAGATCCAGTTTCCCCAGCGCGTCTTGTACAACACCCACGAGGCGATGGCGACGAAGAGGATCCACCAGATGACGGTGGCGCGGATGCTCAAGCTGCCGATGTGGATGGTGCCGGAAAAAATGACGCGGGCAGAATCGAAGCCTTCCATGTCCGAAATGGTGGGGGTGGCCACCTGGCCGGTGACCAGCTTGGTAATCGCCAGGTTGAGACCCTGCAGCATAAGGAAGGCCGCCAGAGTAATAAGGAAGGAGTCGATCTTGGTGCGCACCACAAGGAAGCCGTTGAGCGCACCGATGGCCAGTGCGGTCAGCAGGGAAAGGCCCACGCCCACCCACGAGTTGAGGTGGAAGTTGTAGTTGAGCATGGTGGCCACGAGCGCCGCGGAGGTCACCGCCACGCCGGAGGACAAATCAAACTCATTACCAATCATGAGCAGGCCCACCGCCAGAGCCACGATGCCCAACGTGGAGCTGGCGTAAAGCACCGTGGAGAAGGCCTCCACCGAGCGGAAGGCGGGCGCCACGATCATGAAAAGGACGAAGATGACCACCGCGCCGAGCAAGCTGGCCAACTCGGGGCGGCGGATGAAGCGCGCGAAGCCGCTGCGGCGGGTCAGGCGGGTATCGGCGGGGGTTGATTGCGCCTCGTCTGATGCAGTCGTGGCTTCGCTCATCGCAGGCCTGCCTTAGCGGATTCGGAGATGATGTCCACGTTGGTGGAGTCCACGAAGGAGGGGCCGGTGTACACGGGGCGTCCGCCGCCCATGGTGGAGCCGTTGCGGTGTGCCAACCACAGTGAATCGACGGCGAGGTAGCCCTGCATATAGGGCTGCTGGTCGACGGCCCACTGGATTCGCTTATCCGCGATGGCGTCGACAAGCTCGGCGTTGGTGTCGAAGGTGGAGACCTTAGCCTTAGAGGCGGCGTCAGCAACCGCGTCGGCGGAGCGCATGGCCACGGAGGCCTGCAGCGCCATGACCCAGTCAATGGATGGGTCCTGGCTCAGCTTCGCGTTGATGGTGGACTGCGCGGCGGTGAGATCCTTGCCGTTGACGTACAGGATCTCAACCTCGCCGTTGTCCAGCCCGTCCTTCACGCCGGCACAGCGCGACTCCTGCGAGGAGTTGCCTTGCTCGTGGATGACGCACAGAACGTGCTTGGCGCCATCGTCTTTGAGGCGCTCGCCGGCCTTGGTGCCGGCGACCTTCTCCTCCTGGCCGAAGAAGGCACTCATTCCATACTTCTGGTAATCATCCATGCCTGCGTTAAGGCCCACGGTGGGGATGCCCGCATCGGAGGCCTTCTTGGCCACCGGTCCAATCGCCCCGGAGTTAGGCATGGTCACGGCGATGCCATCCACCCCGGAGTCGATGGCGGACTGGACCAAGTTTGCCTGGTTGGGCGCTTCCGGGTCGGAAGAGTAACGCAACTCGATATTGTCCTTGCGAGCGGCATCCTCCGCGCCCTTGCGCACGAGATCCCAGTACGTATCACCTGGTGCGCCATGGGAAATCATGGCAACGACAAGACGCTCGGTGTCGACGCCACCGGCTAGCTCACCGTCAGCTTCGGGACGGGGCGCACCACCGGTGGCGGAGCAGGCGGCAAGAAGGGTGGCAGCGGCTACCGAAATAAGGCCTAGTAGTGGCTTCTTAGCTTTATTCACCCTTGCATGGTGCCCCAGATTGGGGGACTTCTCCAACCCGCCTGACCTGCTTCTTTATCGTTCCAGAGGGGACACGCTGGGGATACGTCAACGGAAGCTACCCCCGTTGCGTTGTGTCTCCTCCCTCCGGTTCGAGGATGCCGTTGCGAAGCCGAGCGGATTCGCTCAGCAGCGTTGCTGCCTCACGTTCAGCTACCTCGTCAGCTGTGCCTGCTCCCAAGTTGCGCTTTACCGGCCGCTCGTACAGCGATGGCCCACCGCGCATGCCTTCTTCTAAGCGCCGCAGTCCACGCAGCTCGCGATCGGCGGCGGCCACCCGCCAGGCTTCGGCCACGCCCTCACCCTGCTCCCGGGCCAATGCGGCAAAGAAAGCACTCGGGTGAACCAGCGCGATGAGGGCGGAGACGTGCCCGAAGCCCAGAGATGTCACCAGGCCCGCCTTCGGCGGGGTGCGGCGAAGGTCCAGCGGCTGGCGCAGCCACAGCAGGTGCTCGTGGCGGCGCAGCACGGGGTCGACGCAGTCCAGGGAACGGTTCGGCGGGAGAATTCCGCTGCGCAGTACCTGGGTCAGACCGATGAGTTGGAAGGCGGCGGCACCGCCCTTGGCATGCCCGGTCAGGCTCTTCTGCGATATCACATACAGCGGGTTGCCGGGGCTGCGGCCGAGGGCGGCGGCGATGCGCTCGTGCAGGTCAGATTCGTTGGGGTCGTTGGCGTTGGTGGAGGTATCGTGCTTGGACACCACGGAGATATCGTCGGGGCCGACCCCCAGCGCCTTCAGCGAGCTAGCCAGGCGAGACTCCCTACCGCCCCGCGCCGCGGAGAGTGCGCCCAAGCCCGGCGCGGGGATGGAGGTGTGCGCACCATCGGCGAAGGACTCGGCAAAGCCCACCACGCCAAGGACGGGCAGCCCCATCTGTGCGGCAAAGCTTCCCCGGGCGAGCAAGATAGTCCCGCCGCCTTCGGATTCCACGAAGCCGGCACGACGGCGGTCATTAGCTCGGGAAAAGAAGCGATGCTCAATCCCCTTCGCCGCCATCTCGGCGCTATCGGCCGTAGCCGCCATGTCACCAAAGCCGGTAATACCCTCGATGGACAGGGCATCGATTCCACCGGCGACGACGAAGTCCGCCTTGTGCAGGCACAGCTTGTCGAAGCCCTCCTCCACCGACACCGCCGCCGTGGCACAGGCGGCCACCGGGTGCACCATCTGGCCATAGCCGCCGACATAGGACTGCATCACGTGCGCGGCAATAACGTTGGGCAGCGCTTCCTGCAGGATGTCATTGGGGCGTGGCTGTCCCAGCAGCTTATCGACGTACAACGAGCGCAGCGCCTCCTGGCCTGCCATGCCGGTGCCCTGGGTGGAGCTCACCCGCGCCGGGTGGACATGGGACAAGAGCTCGGCCGGGCTAAAGCCTGCAGAAAGGAAGGCATCCACTGTGCACACCAGGTTCCACAGGGCGAGCCGGTCGAGGTTATCCACCATGTCCGCGGGGATGCCGTAGACCTGTGGGTCAAAGCCCTCCGGTATCTGGCCGCCCACGAAGCGGGTCATGGCCACGCGCCGCGGAACCCGCACTGCGGAGCCGGCGGGCCGGGTGATTTGCCATTCAACCTCGCCAGTCTGATCAGTAACGCGCCGCAACGTGGCACCCTCGCAGCTGTCGACGAAGCTGCGCGCCGTCTCTTCGTCCGGCACGCTAAAACTCAGCGGCTTCTCTAGATAAATGGTGGTCAGCTCGGGCGCGAGGTTATCCAGCATAGGTAGGTGTGGCCCGAAGTCATCGTGGAAGCGGCGTACACCAATCCCAGCGAGAACTTCGTCGTGGAAACGCTCGTAGACGTCTTCCTCTGCTAACTTTTCACCTTCGGCCGTCAGCCATCCGGCTGTGCGCTCATCCCAACTGACGAGTCCGCGACTCCAGGCCAGTTCCAGCACGCCAGCCGCGGAGAGCTCTCCGCCGACCTCCGCCTCATAGCGGGTACGCGAGGAGCCCAGCGGACCGAGCTCTCCCGCGCCGACGATGACCACCATGTCCTCGAGAGTCTGCGTTACCCCACTGAAGTCGGGGCTGGTCGACTCCGCAGGTTTCAGCACGTTCGGCAGGGCCTTCGCCGTTCGCGAAGCCTTCTCTACGCGCGAGCTACCAGCTGCCAGTGGTGCATCTGCTTCCTCTGGCTGTGACGCCCGGGCAAGTGCGGCTAGGTCCAACTCAGCATCGGCCAGCCCGCCGGTGAGGTCGACGCTCAGCGGTGAGGACGCTGCCTGAGCGCGGATCTGCGGGGAGACGGTGACGTCGAGAAGCTGCACCGCCATCTCCTTCGCTGAGAAGGTCCGCACGCCGCGGGCCTCCACCTGCTCAACCAGCGGATCGTTACCGCCCATCAGGCCGGTGCCGCGCACCCACCCGATGTGGGCGTGCACCAGCGAGGTGCGCGCTCCCCAGCTGGATTGCTCGGAAGACCAGCGGTTAACCAAGGCATCGAGGGCCGCCTTGGCCTCGCCGTAGGCGCCATCGCCGCCGAAGCGCCCGCGGTTGGGTGAGCCCGGCAGCACCACGTGTAATCGGTGGCCCACGCGTGTATCCGTACCCACAGCGGAAAGCGCCGCAATAAGTTTTTCCACCGACCACAGCAGCAGACGCATCTGGGACTCCGCCCCCGCACCGGCATCCTGGAGGGTACCGGTAACGCGCGGCGCGGCGAAGGGAAAGAGCAGGTCCGGCACATAGGCCGGTTTTATCTGCACGGTTTTACCGCCCACGGTGGCGGTGTGCTCCGCCGCAATCCATTCCACGAGCGCATCCACGTCCGCGAAGGAACTGAGGTTTGCTGGAACTACCCACAGCGCGGCCGCGCCGACAGCCCGCCTGCGGTAGAGCTCCTTATAAAACTCCAGGCGCTCGTGGCTTAGCTGGGAGGTCGTCGCAATCACGGTTGCGCCCTCCGCGAGCAACTCGCCAATGAGCTCGGCGGCAATCGAACCCGGCGAGCCACCTGTCACCACCGCCACCTGGTCAGCCAAGAGCAACCCATCGGCCGGGGTGCGGGCATCGCGGGCCAGATCCTCATAGCCGAAGTACTCGGCCAGGAGCGCAACCTCCTCACCGGCGCCCAACACGTCTAACTCGGGATCTGCTTCTCCGGCGGCGGCCGCTCGGGCGATGTCCTCGCGGGCGCTGGCCCAGCGGTCGTCGAGAAGCACTGCCTTGCGCGCATCAAAAGCGGGGGCGACGCGCTGCTGCCAGTCCGGCCCCAGCTCCGTGGCAACGAGCTGCTCCAGCTCCGTGCGTGCTGCGCTGTCCCCCTGCTCAATCAGGGTCTCCTCACAGCCGAGAGCGGCGAGTGCGGCGCGGGCGGAGTCCTCCAGCGCCGATTCAAGGCGCTCGGTATAGGCACGCACCGCCTCCGGGTCCACGGCCTCGTGTGGCGTTGCCGCTGCGGCCTTCTGAAGCGCGATTCCTTCGCACTCGCCGGCAGCGCGCACCGCGGCGTCGATCAGTTCATCGAGCTCAGCTACCGACGCCACGGCGGTCGTGGGCAAGCTGGCCAAGTCCCCGCCGCGCAACGAGGAGCCCTCGCGAGTACCCAGGACCAGCTGCGCGGTCGCGCGATCGACCCAGCCCGGCCCCAATCCCCAGGTACCGCTCACGCGCTCGGCCACGTAGCTCGGTTTCTTGCCTGCCGGTCCCGTGAGCCGGTTGAGCGCCTGCGCAACCTGCTCTGAGAGAACCTCCCCGAAGGTTGCATAGCCCGGCGCGCGCTGAGCAACACTCTCCGCTAGCTGCGGGATGGGTGTGTCCGCCGCGTTCTCGATGGCGCTGATGCCGAATTCCACGCCAAGGTCAACGAGCAACTGGTTGCGGCGGGAGGACACGCCTTCCACGAGGGTTTCGATCGAATCAGTCGCCGCGATCTGGTCGGGGCGGACCTTCGTCCACAGGGCAATAAGCATCTCGAGTGCCTGGTGCGCACTCAGCGGGCAGTCCTCGACGACGGCTGGAACCCCCTCACGCGGTGCTTGCACCGTTACTTCCAGTTCTGCCGGCTCCGCTTCGGCGGTGACCGGCTGTGCAGGCTCCTGCGCTGCTGGCCCGGGTGCCGGCTCGGCGTCTTCGGCAAAGACTCGCCCATGGTCGCGCTCATAGTTGAGCACCTCGAGGTCTGCGCTGCCCGCGTGCTGGGGAAGGCGCAGGGTTTGGCCCAGCATGTTGGTCAGCGTCGGCGCGGCGCCCACACCGACCTCGATGAAACGCTCCACGCCAAGCTGCGCCAGGAGCAAATCCTGGGTCTCTATCCAGCGCACGGGGGAAGCAAACTGCCAGGCCAGAAGCTCGATGAGCAGGGTACGGCCCAGGCGCGCCGGGCTCGCCACGGCACCATCGAAGTCCGCCAGAATCTCCGCGATGGGTTCCGAATCCACCACCGCGGCGATGGATTCCACGAACTCGCGGCTCAGCGCGAAGGGCCGCGCCACAAGGTTTGGAATATAGCGCCCCACCAGCGGGTCGAGATTGATTTCTTCAGGAACGAGTACATCGAGGTGCGCGCGGAAATCCGCTACGCCGCCCACCAGGTGGGAGGAGTGGAAAGGCACGTCAATTCCCGGAATGGGGATGACGGCACGCTGCCCAGGGGCGCGGCGCTCGGCGTCGCTCGCCAGTGCATCCAGGCCCGCCTTCGTGCCGGCCACTGCATATTGGCGCCCGGCGATATTGTGGTTGACCACCTCGAGGAACTCGTCCGTATCCGCAGCGACCCGAGCGACATGGTCAAAGGCTTCGGTCGCGCTCATCCCCATCTTGTTCGGGCGCAGCGCAGCGAAACCGTAGAGAGATTGCCCAGCGGAATCGCGCTCGACCAGACGGTGCATGGTTAGACCGCGGACATAAACGATGTCCAACACTGCTTCCAAGGACAGGACCTCGGCATAGGCGGCCAGGGCGTTGTACTCGCCCACCGAGTGGCCAGCGAAGAAGGCACAACTTTCAAGAACCCCGGATTCTTTAAGCGCTGCAATCTGTGCGCAACCCAGCGTCGCCATAGCCACCTGCGTGAACTGCGTCAGATATAGCACGCCATCCGGGTGGGTGAATGCCTCACCATCCACCACCACGGTGTCGGGGTTGTGGCGGACGATCTCCAGGATGGAGAAGCTCAAGCTCCGCCGCGTGTGTTTATCCGCACGCTCCCACACGGCGCGCGCCGCTGCGGATTCTGCGTAGTCCTTCATCCCCATCCCCGGGGACTGGATGCCCTGGCCGGGGAAGGCATAGAAGGTGGTGGGGCTGCTCATCGTCGCTCGCGCCTGCAGCACCGGCACGCCCTGACTGGTGGCAGTCACGCTGCGGACCTCACCGTAGCCGCGCCGCTTGTCGACGCCCACCCGTTCCACATCAAACTCCACCTCACTGCCGGGAAGCACGGGTGCAAGCCAGGTAACGGACCACTCGAGGACGCGAGCGCCGTCGAAAGCCACGGCTGCTTGCGCCAGCGCCGAGGTCCACATGCCGTGGACGATCGGGCCTTGACGATGCCCCGCCAGTGCCGCAGCGTTCGATGACAGGTGAATGGGGTTCCTATCCCCCGTTACAACGGCGAAGGGCCGCAGTGATTCCGGTGCCACCGCGGTGGTGCGGTGGCGGAAGGAACACGGAGTCTCACGGAGAGAGGACCCTGCACTGTTTTCTTGGCTGTTTGCTTGCGCGTTGGTTTCGGATGCATCACCATGCCGTCCGGTAATCAGGAAGCGCTCGTGCATCTGCGCGAATTCATGTTCTTCGCCGCGCACGGCTGTAGTCACGCCGACTGTAATGTCGACAACGCGCCCCGACGGTGTATCGCGTACCTCCTCCAGCTCGGCGGTGTAGCGCAGGTCCAAAGGCTCAGCGTCGGGGGCGGCGCTGCTGCGAAGCCAATCCCAGGCGTGCGGTGTGAGGCTCAGCGAGTGCTCGAGGTGGACAAGGTTGAGGAAGCCCTCCACTATCGGCTCCCCGCACTCGGTGTGGGCGCCGGCCAGGACTGCGAAGAGTGCCGGCCAGGCGCGGCCAACGAGGACATCGGGCGAGACAGCAGTGCTCATCTCCCCGCTCGTCACCACACCATACTGGGCAATGTCGGTGGCACTGAGGTCAGCGCTGATTGTTGCGGCCCCGGAATCAACCTCAGGTAGGTCGCCGCCGACAGCTTGGCGCAGCAGCTCCCGCATGGCGGATTCGGCATCGTCGACAATGACCAGTGGTGAGGCGCCCGGAATGCGCGGCGAAGTGATGCGCACACGCAGCTCAGCTCCGGAATGGAACGGAACGGTCAACCACATGGCATCGTCGCCGGCAGCCTCCAGTTCCACGCCATGAAGGCCCAAGCGCAGAGGGTTGGGCTGCTCGCGCCCGGCCCAATTCAGCCCCGGGGCGCGGCGAATGAGCTCTTCAGTGCTGAAAGCGGGCTCGCCAGAGCCATCCTCGGTCTCGTCAAGAAGCGCAAGTGCCGCCTGTTCGAAGCGGCCAAGTATCTGCGCCACCGGCCCGTTGGCCTGCTCGATTCCCTCAACGGCTGCCGTGCCAGGGATGATGCAGACCTCATCGGCCTCGTAGTGCTCATCGTGCGCCTGCCACAAGGTGTCGCGGCGCCAGCGGCGGCGTACGTCAGAATCGATGACCGGCACAAAGTTTGCGGGTTTGCCCGGACCATCCACGAGCTGGATGAACCATGCGGCGTCGGTCGGGTGCAGCGCGGCGTCACCGTAGAGTTCGGTCAGTTGGGCACTTGCCGCAGCCGGGTTTTCGCGGTCAACCTCAACGCGCAACTCAATCTCGCCGTGGTCGGTCGGATGAAGGCGGGCTTCGGCGCGAGCCACCATGCGCAAGAATCGACTCAACCAGGATTCATCGACCCAGCCGTCCAGGTAGGACAGCTCAAGGTAGCGCTGCAGCCACTCGGAATAGGACATCTCATTAAGGTCCCCGAAATAGGGCTTGCACGTGCACCCGATGGCCTCAATGATCTCCGCGCGGTGAGTCTCCACGGCCGCAGCGTCACCGGCCACCTCATCCAAGAGGCGCCCAGCGCGGGCAAAGGAATTGTCCAGCTCGTGAATGTCTGCCCCCAGGTCCGAGCGTCCCGATACAACGTCGTCGCGCTTCGCAGCGACGAGCGCCTGCTTTACCGACTTGGATGCGGTGGATTCCTTCGCCGCCATGGCAGCGGTGCCCACCATGATGGCATCGACTGGCGCTGCGGGCAGACCGTAGCGCTGCGCCCACGTGCCCAGCAGGTACTCTGCTCCACGCGCTGGGGTACCGATTCCCCCACCAACGGCGAGAAGGACATTGTCGTGCTCACGGATCCGCGCGTAGGTAGCAACAAGGACCTCATCGAGACTTTCTAAAGAGTGGTGGCCACCGGCCGCGCTACCTTCCAGCTGCATGATGACGGTGGTCTCAGGGAGAGCGTCCGCAACGCGGAGAACCTCCTCCACCTGCGCCGAAGTTCCCGGCTTGAAGGCGACCCACGGGATATTCGCTGCGTGGAGTTTCCCCACCAGCTCTATTGCCCCCTCCACAGGCGGAATACCAGCGGAAATCACCACGCCGTTGATAGGCGCTCCCACTGCGCGTGCCTGCAGAATCGAATTCGGCCCCTCGATCTGGCGGCGCCACTGGGAAGCCGCGAGGTACAGCGCATTGAACTGGGCGTTAACCCCAGGCTGCAGTAGCCGGCCCAGGGTGTGCAAGTTCTCTTTAAGGATGGCATCGGTGTGCTGTCCCCCGCCGGCCAATTCGGCCCAGTGCCCGGCATTGGCTGCCGCGGCGACGATGTCCGGGTCCACCGTGGTGGGGGTCATCCCGGGGAGCATGACTGGTGAGTAGCCGGTGGCCCGAGTGAAAGCAGTCGACAGACGCCCGTTTACCACGCGCGGGGCCCACTCGGACCACGCGCGTGGCAGAGAAGGTGCGCGTCCCGGTTCCACGAGCTGAGCCAGTCCTTGCGCTGTCCCCACGGCCAGCGTGCCCACGCCGTGCCCGGCAACGAGATCGCGTGTCAGCGGCTCCACCCCGCGGGTGGGCCCGACTTCAAGGATCCAGCGAGCCCCAGCGTCAAGCGCCGAATCAACGCGCTCGGGCCAGTCCACGTAGTCCGTGAGCACGGCGCGCGCGAGCTGCGCGGTGATTTCTGGGTCCAAGCCGATTCGCCCCGCCCAGCTTTCTACCTGTTCCACCGCATACTGCATGGTGGGATGGTGGAACGCGGCCGAAACGTCAAGGTCGGAAACGGTAACTGCGGCGGGCTTGACTTCCTCCCCTTCCGTAAGGGTCGCGTTCTCCTGCAGCGCGGCCTTCACTCGGGCAAGCTCAACCGGTGTTCCGACGATGACGAAGCGCCCCCGTCCGTTGTCGAGGCCAATGCGGGCACCGGCTTCATGCAGTTGCTGCTTCGTCGCACCGGTCACCGCCGCCATGGGTGCGCCCTGCGCGGTGCGGACGAGCCCAGCGCTGCGCGCGGTAGTCACCATGGCTGCGCCGATGAGACGCGCCAGTGCCAGAGCCCCCGCTGGGCTCATGCGCTTCTTCACCACCGCTGCGGCGAGCACGCCTTGGGAATGGCCGATGCTGCTCACAGCGTCCTCGAGTTCTACTCCGTGTGCGCGCAGGTTTTCTAGCACCGCCAGCTGTGCGGTGAGGATGCCGGGAGTGGAAAGTGGGACGTCGGCAAGCGCGTGCGCCCACGCCGGCTCCGCATCCGCCCAGGCCAGGGGTGCAAACCCGTGTGGCGCAGCGGGCAGGAGTTCCTCGTCCAGTGGGGCAAGCAGTTCTTCCGCCTCAGCGAGGTACTCAGTCAGTTGCGGCCCGACACCAGTGGCAAGGGCGTCGCGCAACGTCGGCAGCCAGGCATAGCCTTGTCCGGAGAAAGACAGCGCGAAAGGCTCGGAGCCCAAGTGCGCAACCAAAGGCACAGAGACGTGGGAATCGGACACCGTCACTACTCCCCCAAAGCGCGAGCGACAAGCTGCGCGGCCTCATCGAGGGAAGACTGGGTCTTCGACTCAGGAATATCAGAAAAGACCTGGCAGGCGTGGTCTGGGACAACCTCGGCCGAGCGCTGCAAGCCGCGTTCAGCAAGGTACTCGTCAAAGAACATATCGATACTCATACCGTGTGCCGATTCTACCCACTAGGATCACTACGTCATGGCCACTCGTACCCCGTTCTTCATCGCCGCACTGCTTAACGCCGCGATAGCCGCACTGGTGGCTGTGGGCCTTTTCCTTCCCGCCCCAGCCGATCCCCCATTCGAGCAGCCCAGCGCCACAACGGCAGCGGCGCCGGTCCAGGAGGGACCTACAGAAGAACAGTCCGAAGAGGCCGCTCCCGCGCCGGAGATCGCCGAAACACTCGCCGCCTTGAATTCCTTGGAGGTCAAAGGCCGCGCTCCCATGACCGGTTATGAGCGTGAGGAATTCGGCCAAGCGTGGTCCGATGATGTGACGGTGGACTTCGGACACAACGGCTGCGATACCCGCAACGACATCCTCCGCAGGGATCTGGATCCGGAAAGCCTCGTGCTCAAGGAAGGCACCCACGACTGTGTGGCGCTGTCCGGGGTTTTGCACGACCCTTATTCGGGCCAGGACATTGAGTTTCAGCGCGGGGCGCAGACCTCACGCGCGGTGCAGATCGATCACGTTGTGGCGCTGGCCGACGCCTGGCAGAAAGGCGCCCAGCAATGGTCACCGGAGAAGCGCCGCAACTTTGCCAATGATCCACGCAACCTCCTTGCCGTCGACGGTCCTCTCAACCAGCAGAAAGGCGCTGGTGATGCCGCCACGTGGCTGCCGCCTAACAAAGGTTTTCGCTGTGAATATGCGCGCCGCATCGTCGAGGTAAAAGCGACCTATGGAATCTGGGTTACGGAGGCAGAAAAGGATGCACTCAGTCGGCTGCTGCACGCCTGCTGAGTATTTCTATCCCCCTTAATGTGTTTTAAGCGTTGCGGGTGCGTTCCGGCTACCCCCGAAATTATGCGCATAATATTCATCCGCACCTAACGCTGGAGCTTAGTTTTCCACGATCGGAATTCCGGGGCGCACTGCACGGGCAAAGGGCCTGACCCGTTCCCAAGCCATTCGCAAGCACGCCCTGCGCACTTCCATCATTCCGGTTGCGACCTCCGTTGCTTTCTCCGTTCCCGACATCTTCACCGGCGCCATCATGATGTTGACCATCTTCGCGTGGAAGGGCAACGAAAAGAGAGCCTTCCCAAGCTGCGGAAAGGCCCTCTTCATGTGGTTTTGAATGTGCTTAGTTATTGCCCTTGTTGAGCTGATTGCGCAACTGATCAAAGTAGTCGCGCGCGCTCTGCGGCTGGTTATTGCCCTGCGGCGGGGCCGGGAAACCTGAGAACTGACCAAAGCCCTGGCCCTGCTGTGCGTTCTGTACGTGCTCCTGTGCTTGTTGCTGTGCGCGCTGCGCCTGCTCCATCATCTCAGCATCGCGGCGGGCACGCTCATCCCGCTCGCGGCGCTCCTGTTCCTCACGACGGCGACGCTCCGTGGCGGCATCCTCGCGGCTGTGCTTTGCTTCGCCGGCCGGCATCTTCGGCTTCGGGGCTTCGTTAATAGCGTTAGTGGACAGCAGCGTATCGCGCATACCGCCGAAGAGATCCTGCATGCCGCCCGGGTTAGACGGCATGTACAGCACATTGGTGTGGGCGCGGTCGGCCACGTCCACCATGGCGTCAAGGTACTGGGAGACCAGCATGAGGGTCTCGGGGTTCTCCTGCACACCGGCAGCACGCAGCAACTCGTACTGCTGGGCAATACCTTCGACGATTTCCTTACGCTGGTCAGCCACACCGCGGCCCTGCAGCTTCTTGGCCTCGGCCGCACCTTCGGCTTCCTTGACCACACGGATCTTCTCAGCTTCTGCCTGCGCCACGGCAGCCTCGCGCTCACGCTGTGCGGCGTTAATAGAGTTCATGGACTCGCGCACGCGGGCATCCGGGCGAATATCGGTAACGAGGGTGTTAACGAAGTTCCAGCCGTAGGCGGCCATGTTATCGCGCAGGGACATCGCTACGTTGCGGGCGATGGTGTCCTTGGAAGAGAAAGAATCATCCAAGTTCATGTTCGCCACGGAGGAACGGACGTTGTCCTGCACATAGGCCACGATCTGCTGCTCGTGGTTGGACAAGGTGTAGAAAGCCTGACGCTCGCTGCCCTGAACTACCTCGTACTGCACGGCAACGGGGATCTGGACGAAGACGTTGTCCTTGGTCTTGGTTTCCACCATGACATCGAGCTGACGGATCTGCAGGCTAATCTTGGCGCGCACGCGGTCGACATAAGGCACCTTGAAGTGCAAGCCCGCGTGAGCAACGCTCACGAACTTACCCATCCGCTCAATGATGGCGGCCTCCTTCGTCCGGACGATGAAGAAACCGTCGAAGGCAGTGGCAATAATAATGAGGAGAATCACGCCAATGACGATGAGACCGGCCATAGGCTTATCCTTTCTGCTCGGTTAAGGTTTTCCTAACCAGTGTGCCATACGGTGACCACCACCACATCTCGAGAAAGAACATTCCCCGAGAGCTCTCGGAGCACTCTTATCGCTCATCAGCCGCGCGGAAGAGCTCGCCCAAAATCCCCGCGCCGTCCTCACTAATACCGTTGTGCTGGAAGCGGTTGGTCACCACTGGGCGCAAGTCGCGGTAGGTCTCTCCTGTAGCCAGGGAGTCTTCGAAGGGCACGAAGATATCGTCCAAGTAGATGGCGGCGGAGGCGGTAACGGGTGCGGCGGCAAGCGCAGCGGCGTCATACGGAGAGCTTGCCCACTCGTGGGCGGCGAGCTCCTCGGCGGCCTGCTTGAAGGGGCGCAGCGCCGGATCCTCATCGAACTGCCAGGGGAAGATGTGCTCACCAGTGAGATAGGTACCATCCTCGGCGAACTCGGGGAACTCCTCACGCATGCGGTGCGCAGCCCAGCCGGTGACGGCCTGGCCGCCGACGCCACCGTAGATAGATTCATGGATGGCCGCGTACAGCGGGCCAGCCTGGAAGCTCACGCGGCTTCCGACGTCGTTGAGGAAGTCCGAACGCAAGCGCTTCTCCCCACCCACGGTGCGGAAAGGTTCCTCCAGCAGGTAGCCCAAAGAATCGAAGCCAGTGCCGCGCCCCAACTCAATTCCGATAGTGCGGAAGCGGCGCGCAGACAGGCGCTCCCCTGTCGGAAGTAGCTCCTCCGAGTTGTCTAGGTGGTGGAGGATTTCCTCGACGCGCGCTTTAGCCCACGGGAACTGGGCATAGAAACGCTCGTGACGCACCTTGAGCTTGGCAAAAGTCGTGCGGTAGAGATCATCTGCACCTTTGGTCAGGGTGGGCAGGCCACCTGTAAGGAAGGCACGCCCAATGGAATCAGGGAACATCGAGGCATAGGCGGTGATGATGAAGCCGCCGAAGGATTGGCCGAAGAGATCCCAGGACTCCTCCCCCAGGTGCGCACGCAGGTGTTCGGCATCGCGCACGATGTTTTCCTGGCGCAGTTGGGCCAAGCGCTGTGCGGTGCGGTCCTCGGCAGGACTCAGCTCATCAATGCGGTGGCTGCGACCCGTGCCGCGCTGGTCCATGAGGATCCAGCGGTAGCGCTCCAAGCCCTTCCCGATGAGTCCGGAAGCACCCGTCGGCCTTGGCGCGGGAAAACCCGGCCCGCCCTGGTTATAGAGCAGCGCTGGGTAATTCTCACCGCCGGGCGGGATGATTTCCCGGGCGTAGAGCTCGAACTCCCCCGCGGCGGGATTGTCATAGTCCCAGGGGACGGTGATGGTGTGTTCCTTGATGGTGTGGCCGAAGCGTTTCATGCTTCTAGTAGACCACGAAACCCTCCTCGCGGAACGCATCGCGGATAGATTCAACATCTTCCGGTTTCGGCGGCTTGGTGTCCTCGAGAGTGTAGGGATAGCCCAACTCGCGCCACTTGTCCGCGCCCATGTTGTGGAAAGGCAGGACCTCGACGCGCTCGACGTTGCTCTTCCAGCGGGAGACAATCTTGACAACGTTAGCGACGTTTTCTGGGGAGTCTGTCAGGCCAGGGACGACCACGAAGCGAATCCACACCGGCTTGCCCATCTCATTGAGACGGTCACCGAAGTCGATCGTGGGTTGCAACTCGCGGCGAGTGACTTCCTTGTAGGTCTCTTCGTCACCAGACTTGACGTCCAAGAGAACCAGGTCGATGTTGTCCATGTCCTCATCGCGCAGGCGCGCGCCGAGGTATCCCGACGTGTCAATCGTCGTATGAATACCGGCGTCATGGACCTCTTTGAGCAGGCGCCGGGTGAAGGCGATTTGGAACAGCGCCTCGCCACCCGAC
This sequence comes from Corynebacterium sp. HMSC072D12, assembly GCF_001813925.1. NCBI lineage: Bacteria > Bacillati > Actinomycetota > Actinomycetes > Mycobacteriales > Corynebacteriaceae > Corynebacterium > Corynebacterium sp. HMSC072D12. The sequence continues at coordinate 28,305 of NZ_KV814407.1, read as the reverse complement.
AAAGTCAGACCACCTCCTGAAGCCTTGAAGACGGGCTTATAGCGCTTGACGCGCTTGACCACATCCTCGATGCGCTCCAAGGTGCCAACCTTCATCTCCATGGTGTCAGGGTTGTGGCAATACTGGCAGCGCAACGGGCAGCCCGACATGAACATGGTCATGCGGGTTCCGGGGCCATCAACAGCCGTAACCAGCTCCCAAGAATGCACGAGCGCGACATCACCGGAGCGGCGAGCCTGCATCAGCTCCGAGCGGGTAAAACCGTCGAGGTCGTTGTCCGTTCCTAAACCGGCGGCGGCGCCGCGCACCTTCTCCCCTTCTTCAGGAGAAAGACGCACGACGCCGGTAATGCCATCTGCCATTTAGGAACCCTGGTGGAAGGTGCGGGAGATAACGTCCAGCTGCTGCTCGCGTGTGAGCTTCACAAAGTTCACCGCGTAGCCGGAAACACGGACCGTGAGGTTCGGGTACTTCTCCGGGTGCTCAACGGCGTCCTCCAAGGTGGACTTGTCCAGGACGTTGATGTTGGCGTGGTAGAGGCCCGAGTCCATGTTGTTGGCGGTGCGGTTGGCCTTCATGGTGGCGAGGCGCTCGTCAAAAGTTGGGGTTGCCATGATGTGTTCTCCTTGGGAAGTGGTGTGGAAGTGGTCTATTCGGAATCCATGATGAAGCCGGCATCGAGGACGCCCACCAGGTTGGTGATGCGCTCCTCCGGGGTGCGGCCCAATCCGGATGGGGTGATGGTGTTGGTCAGTGAGATGCCATCGAGGGCATCCTTGTAGTCCAACTTGCCCACCGACAGCATGGAGGCAACCATGCCGTGGTTATCCGCGCCGTTCTCCGGGTTAGCGCCTGGGGCGAACGGGGTACCTGCCTCGTGGCCGGACGGGAAGGAACCAGTTGCCTTGCCGTAGACCACGTTGGAGGTAATGGTCAGCACCGACTGGGTCGGAATGGCGTTGCGGTACATCGGGATGGCCTTAATCTTCGCCATGACGGTGTGGACGATGGTGGCGGCGATATCATCGGCGCGGTCATCATCGTTGCCGTAGAAGGGGAAGTCACCTTCCGTCTTGTAGTCCACGATGAGGCCGGTCTCATCGCGCACCGGGTAGACCTTGGCGTACTTAATGGCGGAAAGCGAGTCAGCCACGATGGACAGGCCGGCGATACCGCAGCCCATGGAGCGCACGATATCGGAATCGTGCAGCGCCATCTCAATGGACTCGTAAGCGTACTTGTCGTGGCAGTAGTGGATGATGTTCAGGGCCTCAACGTAGGTGCCGACGACCCAGTCCAGCATCTCCTCGTACTTCTGCCAGACCTCGTCAAAGTCGAGCGGGCCATCACCCTGGATAGGCTCGTAGCCATCCACAACCTGCTTGCCGCTGACCTCGTCGCGACCGCCGTTGATGGCGTAAAGCAGGGCCTTGGCGGCGTTCACGCGGGCACCGAAGAACTGCATTTGCTTGCCGACGGCCATCGGGGACACGCAGCACGCAATCGCGGCGTCATCGCCCCACTGGTCACGAATCTGCTTATCGGACTCGTACTGGATGGAGGAGGTCTCAATCGAGATGTGGGCGCAGAATTCCTTGTAGCCCGCCGGCAGCTGCGGATCCCAGAAGATGGTGATGTTCGGCTCCGGTGATGGGCCCAGATTAATCAGGGTCTGCAGCAGGCGGAAGGAGGTCTTGGTGACCTGGTGGCGGCCATCCGTACCGAAACCAGCATCGGTCCAGGTTGCCCAGTACGGGTCGCCGGAGAAGATCTGGTCATAGTCCTCGGTACGCAGGAAGCGCACGATGCGCAGTTTGAGAACCAGCTGGTCGATGATCTCTTGGGCATCTTCCTCAGTGAGGATGCCTGCGGCGAAATCACGCTCAAAGTAGCAGTCGAAGAAGGCGGAAAGGCGGCCGATGGACATCGCTGCACCGTCTTGGGACTTGATGGAGGCCAAGTAGCCAAAGTAAGTCCACTGCACTGCTTCGTGGGCAGTCTTCGCCGGCTTCGAGATATCGAAGCCATAAGACTCAGCCATGATCTTGAGCTTCTTCAGGGCCTTGATCTGCTCGGCGTGCTCCTCACGGTAGCGGGCCCAGTGCTCGGAGAAACCGAGGTCTCCCACCGCGCTCTTGGATGCTTCCTTCTCGGCGATGAGGTAGTCCACGCCATAGAGAGCCACGCGGCGGTAGTCACCGATGATGCGGCCGCGGCCATAAGCATCCGGCAGGCCGGTGATGATGTGGGAGGAACGCGCTGCGCGGATGCGCGGGGTATAGATATCGAAGACCGCATCGTTGTGGGTCTTGCGGTAACGCGTGAAGATCTTCTCGATCTCCGGATCGGTTTCCTTGCCGGCTTCCTTAATGGCCTGCTTGACCATGCGCCATCCACCATTGGGCATCATGGCGCGCTTGAGCGGAGTATCCGTCTGCAGACCGACGATGACGTCATCATCCTCGGAGATATACCCAGCCGGGAAAGCATCGATATCGCTCGGGGTGTGGGTATCCACATCGAAGATGCGCTTCTGGCGCTCGACGGAAAGATAGTTCTTCTCCAAATGCTCCCACACGCGCTGCGTCTTCTCGGTGGGCCCAGCGAGGAAGGAAGAGTCCCCGTCATAAGGGGTGTAGTTGCGCTGGATAAAATCACGAACGTCAATGTTCTCAGTCCACGGGCCGGGCTCAAAGCCCTTCCATGCCTCGAACTGCACAGACTGTTCCGTTGCGGTGGTCACTATATTGACTCCCTTCATAGTTCACACGACGCGTAAACACTTAGTCGCAGAAGGGTTGTAGGTGACTTCGGCTCACGGGCAATTCGGTCAACACGTATCGTCACCGAACCCCTCTCTGTAGCCCATAGTAGGGGGACAAACGCATAACCTCACATCGGCACATGCGTGCCCCGCGCCACCGAACGGGCTGGTTTTAGCACCACACAGGTCAGCTCTCTCATAGGTAACGGCCGTACGGTTGGATGCGGGGGTAAATCACCCCCTGACGTGGCCTTTCCCACACCTTTCGGGCGAGTTCTTGGTGCCTGTCCGCGCCGCACTCTATTGTTATGCGCAGTATCCTCATCTCGCCCTTCAGCAAGGAGCTCTTTGCGTGTCTCACACCGCCGCTACCGCTAGCCCTGCCACTGTCCCAACCCACCCCGTTGATGTGGTCCCGCCGGCGCCCAAGCTGGCGGCACTCGGACTCCAGCACGTTCTCGCTTTCTATGCCGGCGCGGTCATCGTGCCACTGCTTATCGCTGGTTCCTTGGGCCTCGATGAGGCCACCACGATTCACCTCATCAATGCAGACCTGTTGACCTGTGGTCTGGCGACGTTGATCCAGGCGGTGGGCGTCGGCAAGCACATCGGTGTCCGCCTTCCCATCATCCAGGGTGTGACCACCACGGCGGTAAGCCCGATCATTGCCATCGGCATGAGCGCTGGCGACCAGCCGCTGCCGACGATTTATGGCGCGATTATTGCTGCCGGTATCTTTACTTTCTTTGCTGCGCCGGTCTTTGGACGCGTGCTCAAGTACTTCCCCCCAATTGTCACCGGCACCGTGCTTCTGGTGATGGGCACGTCGCTGCTGGCGGTCTCAGCAAATGACTTTGTCAATTACGCGGACGGGGTTCCGGCCGCACGCGATCTGCTCTATGGTTTCGGCACGCTCACCATCATTATCATCGTGCAGCGTTTCTTCCGCGGCTTCCTGGGTACTCTGTCTGTGCTGCTTGGTTTGGTCATCGGTACTGGCGTGGCCTTCGCACTGGGCGATACGTCCTTTGACGGCGTGCGTGAAGCCGATGCCATCGGTATGACAACACCTTTCTACTTCGGTATGCCGAAGTTCGACATCATGGCGATTCTTTCCCTCATCATCGTCATGATCATCACCATGGTGGAAACCACCGGCGATGTCTTCGCCACCGGTGAGATTGTGAAGAAGCGCATCAAGCGCGATGACGTGGTGCGCGCCATTCGCGCCGATGGTCTCTCCACCACCCTTGGTGGCGTGATGAACTCCTTCCCCTACACCTGCTTCGCGCAGAACGTCGGCTTGGTTCGCCTGACTGGTGTGAAATCCCGCTGGGTAGCCGTGTCCGCAGCGGGCTTCATGATCATTCTGGGCCTGCTGCCCAAGGCCGCAGCTGTTGTGGCGGCTATTCCCTCCCCGGTGCTCGGCGGCGCCTCCCTCGCATTGTTTGCCAACGTTGCGTGGGCGGGCCTGCAGACCATTGCGAAGGAAGACATTACTGATGGCCGCAACGCCGCCATCGTTACCACCGCGCTGGGACTGGCCATGCTCGTTACCTTCAAGCCGGACGTGGCCACCGCCTTCCCGGAGTGGGCGCAGATCTTTGTCTCCTCCGGAATGTCCATCGGCGCTATCACGGCGATTTTGCTCAACTTGCTCTTCTTCCACGTCGGCTCGCAGTCTGGCGATGATGTCAGCCGTCTCGACGGCGCCGGCGTCTCGCTCAAGGAGCTCAACGACATGAACCGCGACAGCTTCGTCAGTGCGCTGCGCCCGCTCTTCAACAACGAAACCTGGCCGCTCGAAGCTGCCTGGGAGCTGCGCCCCTTCCAGGATGTCAGCCAGCTGCGCGAAGCAATCCAGGTCACGGTCCTCACTGCCCCCGGCGAGCAGCGCCGTGCCCTGATCCACGACTACCCCGCGATGGATGAGCTACTGCTTGCCGATTCCGACACCGCCGCCACTATCTCTGCTGACCGCGGTTCCTTGGCTCTGGATGACCTCGACGACGTTCAGACACAGCAGCTTATCGACGTCTCACAGGCCTACCGCGAACGCTTCGACATGCCATTTGTGGCGTACCTAGACACCAATGACTCGGCCGATCGTGTCATCGATGCGGGCGTGCGCCGCTTGTCCAACTCGGATGAGCTGGAACAGCGCGTGGTCTTGAGCGAAATCATCGAGATTGCCAATGACCGCTTCGATATCCTCCTTGCGGACGCTAACCCGGTGCGGGCTTATTGGGACCGCAAGTTCACGGAGGTGGAATGAACGTAGTTCATTCCACGAAAGAGGGCACTCAGAGTGAGGATTAGCTGAACTCCATGGTGACCTGGGCCTCGGGGTCAACGCCACGGATGATGCCCTCGTAGAAACGGCGGGCTTGGTCCTGCAGGAGCTCGCGGTTGTCGTTGATGTCCTTGCGCTTCTTATCGGCGCTGAGGACATCTGACACTGTCGAGGCGGCGTCGAGTGGCTGGGTGGTCCAGCTGAGCACGCCGTTATCTTCCACTGCGGTCTTAAACTCTTCATCGGTATGCCCGATAAAAATGAAGTCCGGGATATGGACCGTGTAGGCATGCTCGCCGGTCTCAGTGACGCGCACATCCTTGCCTTCGATACCGAGCTTGGCTTTGTAGGAATACTGCACAAATTGGGTGCGGTCGGTCCACGGGACGCGTACACCAAATACTTCGCCGACAGAGGATTTCTCCGCCAGCCCCTGGATGCCCAGGCTGAGCAAGACCACTTGCTCTTCACGTTCGACTGCGTTGACCACCTGAGTATTAGTGGACTGAACTGGGGCGCTATAAATCTCGTTCGGCTGGCGTACGGCATACACACCCAAGCCAGCGCAAGCGAGTGAAAGAAGCACCACAATCGCGATAAGTGTGGTGCTCAGTTTGCGGCTCGTCATACCTACCTACAGCTGGAACTGCTGAATAACTTCAGTGCGGCGCTTGTGCTCCATCCAGAAGGACAGGAATGGAACAACGCCGGCAAGCGCCGTGGTGAAAAGCTTGCTTACCGGCCACATGGCACGCGGACCGAGGACCAGGATGGACACGAGGTAGACCATGTAGGCCACGCCGTGTGCTTGGGCGATGAGCGTGGCCCAGGATGGCATCTCCATCCCCACGCCGTATTGCAGAATCATGCGCGCAACAAGAATGAGAAGAAAAATACCGGTGATAGTGGCGGCAATGGAAAAGAACTTCAGCGGGCCACGGATACGCGCCTGGCGGTCAGGATGGACAGCGTTGTTGACTGAGTTGCTCATTAATACTCCTCTTCAGTGCCGCGACGGCGGCGCTGCTTGTTCATAGCGTTAAAGGTGTCCACATCAATCTGTGGGCGAGACGGTAGGAAATCTTCGTCGATTTTAGTCGCGGTGTGCTCCTTGGCCGCGCGCACGCTCTCTGCCTCATACTGGGCTGGCTCTTCTCCCCGCTCGAGTGCTTCGTTCTCGGCATCAATTCGCTCATTCTCGTAGCGTATGGCAGTGCGGTAAGCGTAAACAACAAATACCGCGAACAGCGGCCATTGGAAGGCGTATCCCAAGTTCTGGAAGGTTCCCGAACCGGAGCGGAACCGCGTCCATTGCCAATAAGCAAGGAATAAAAAGAGCACGACAAAGATCACGATGAGGACGATGTGCCACCATCGAACCTTCATCCGCTTTTTCGGTGCTGGGTTGGTGCTCACTCTCAACAGCCTACCCACCACGCCCGGAAAAGTGGATTTCCGTCTATGGGCTGCTGCCCTGTAGGCTAGTGAACGTTGCGCAGAGTCAAGAGTGCTCCGCAGCAACTAAATCCGCGCCCGTGGCGGAATTGGCAGACGCGCTAGATTTAGGTTCTAGTGTCTTATGACGTGTGAGTTCAAGTCTCACCGGGCGCACATAGTCAGACCCCCGCGCGGTTTCCGTGCGGGGTCTTGTCGTCACAGCGCTCGGCAAGCCAGCCCAGCTCGCGGATACCGGGATTGCGGTCACGGCTTGGCTGTTGCCGGGGCTTGCGGTCATGGCCCGGCGGATGCTTAGGCTTGGCCGGCAAGCGCCGCTAGGGGTTCACGCAGCTGCGCCAGCGCGCGGCCGCGGTGCGAGACAGCGTTCTTCTCCTCCGGGGACATCTCCGCGGCAGAGCGGGATTCGCCTTCGGGCTGGAAGAGGGGATCGTAACCAAAGCCATTTTCGCCCTGTGGGGCGGTGAGCAAGGCGCCTGGCCAGCGGCCCTCCACCACGTGTTCCTGCCCATCCGGGGTCACCAGCGCGCAGACCGACACGAAGGCAGCCGCGCGACGTTCAGCGGGTACATGGGACATCTGTCCTAGCAGCAGCTGGTTATTCGCTTCATCGTCTCCGTGGCCGCCCGACCACCGAGCGGAGAGCACACCCGGCATGCCGTTGAGTTCTTCCACCGCGAGGCCAGAATCATCCGCGATCGTGGCCAATCCGGTGTGCTGTACCCCGGCGCGCGCCTTGATCAGCGCGTTATCGGCAAAGGTGCGGCCGTCTTCCACAGGCTCCGGGTAGGTTTCCACTGCGGACAGTGGGAGCAGTTCGATGCCCGCGATGCCGGCATCAGCGAGAATCTTCTCCAGCTCCTTGAGCTTCTTGGCATTATTCGAAGCGACGAGGAGTTTTACCATCCGAGGGCCGCCTTTTGAGCGTCGATAAGCTGGGCGCAACCTGCCTGGGCCACGTCCAACATGTCGTTAAGCTCCGCGCGGCCGAACAGGCCGTGCTCACCGGTTCCCTGAATCTCGACGAAGTCTCCGCCCTCCTGCATCACCACGTTGAGATCAACCTCCGCGCGGGAGTCCTCTTCATAGGGCAGGTCGAGGCACACGTGACCGTCGACGATGCCGACGGAAACAGCGGCAATAGGATCCAGCAGCGGCTCGCCCGGGACGACGCCCTCCTCCTTGAGGTAAGCAATCGCATCAGCCAGCGCCACATACGCGCCGGTAATCGACGCCGTGCGTGTGCCGCCGTCTGCTTGCAGCACATCGCAATCCAGCTGGATGGTGTTCTCCCCCAGTTCGGAGAGATCAACCGCTGCGCGCAGGCTACGCCCCACCAGCCGGGAAATCTCGTGGGTGCGGCCCTTGACCTTGCCCTTCATCGACTCGCGCGGCATGCGATCGTGGGTGGCCGAAGGCAACATCGCGTACTCGGCTGTCAACCAGCCCTCGCCGGAATCCTTCTTAAAGCGCGGCACCCCAAATTCCACGGAAGCCGTGCACATAACTCGGGTGTTGCCGAACTCCACCAAGACCGACCCAGCCGGATTGGTGGTGAAGTTGCGGGTAATGCGGACGCTACGGAGTTGGTCGAGCGCGCGACCATCGGCACGAGTGAAATCAGTCATGCCTCCTACCCTACCGCGCGTGCTAAAAGTCGAGCTCCATACCGGCGGCACCGACGACGATCTCACCGTCGAACTCACGGGCAGCTGCGGCATAAGTGGCGGCAGCATCACCCCAAGGCTGGAGGTGCACGAGCACCAGCTTCTTCACGCCCGCCTCACGCGCCAAGCGCCCGGCTTCTGCCCCCGACATATGCATATCCGGGGCCTTGTCCTCCGAGGTCTCGCCCCATGCGGCCTCACAGAGGAAAACATCCACGCCCTGGGCAGCCTCGACGAGCGCGGGCGTATAAGCCGAATCAGCTGAATAGCACAAGGTTGCACCGGTTTTAGTGTGTTCGACCCGCAAGGCGTATGTCTCGACCGGGTGAACTGTGCGGAAGGGGGTGATATAGACATCGTCAACAAGCTGGCGCTCGCGGTCCACCCAGGGGCTGAACGCAAACGTATCGCTCATGTCATCCACCCCGTCCGGAGCATCAGAGGACAAGCGGCCCAGGTGGGTTTCGGTAGTACTGGGCCCGAGGCAGAAATTGCGGGACGCTGCGGGTGCTGTGGGGTGGAAGCGCCGCCACACCATCAAAGACGGAAAGTCCAAGCAGTGATCGGCATGAAGATGAGTTAACGCCACGTGTGCATCGCACGGATCCTGGAGTTCCTGCAGGCGTGCAAGCGTACCCGGGCCCAAATCCATGATGATGGACGGAGCAGAGGGGAAAGACAAGAGATAGCCAGAGGCCGGATTACCCACAGTGGGCACCGAGCCGGAACAGCCTAGGATGGTCAGCTTCATGCGTTCAATAGTTCCACGAAACAATGGGGGATGCGGGATTTGGGTCGATTGTACATCCTCACCCGCTCTAAATCTTGGGCCCCAGGAAGCGCGCGGCTAAACGCTCGAAGGTGGCGTGGTCGCCAGTGGACTCGAAACTACGTGTGGGTACCTGCCCTACTGGGGCCAGCATGTCTGTGTTGGTGAGGATGCGCAGGACATCCTTCGCAGTCTCCTCCGCCGAGGACACCAAGGTGACGTTATCCCCAATAGCGAGCTGGATGACGCCCGTGAGCAGCGGATAGTGTGTGCAGCCAAGAACGAGCGTATCGACGCCCGCCGATTGCAACGGCGCCAGGTAGCCCTCCGCCACGCCAAGGATCTGGCGCCCAGCCGTAATGCCGCGCTCGACAAAATTCACGAAATCAGGACAGGCCACCGCCTCGCATTCGACATTCGGATTGACGGCAAAAAGATCTTGGTAAGCACCTGAATTGATGGTGCCCTCCGTGCCGATCACGCCAATTTTTCCGTTGCGGGTGGTGGCGATGGCACGGCGTACAGCCGGACGGATAACCTCCACGACCGGAATGTCATAGCGCTCCCGGGCGTCGTGCAAAAAGGCGGCCGTCGCGGTGTTGCAGGCAATCACCAGCATCTTGCAGCCGCGCTCCACGAGCTCATCGGCAATCGCGGTGGACAGCTCACGCACTTGGGCGATGGAGCGCGGGCCATAGGGCGCATGGGCGGTATCGCCGATGTAGATAATGGATTCGTCGGGAAGCTGCTCGATGATGGTGCGCGCAACGGTCAAGCCACCCACGCCCGAGTCAAAAATCCCGATGGGAGATGTTGCATCAGGCATTAGCGCGTTACTCCTTCGGGCACGGGCTTAACCTTTTTAATCGGGTCATCGGAGGTGATCACCATTCCCGCGACGATGCCACCGATGGCACCGAAAAGGTGCCCCTGCCAGCTGACTCCTTCATAGATAGGCAACACGCCCCAGATGAGACCGGAATAGGCAAAGCCCAACCCCACGCCGACGAGAAATTGACCCAGGGAACGGTTGAAGATTCCCCGAACGATGAGGTAGGCCAGCCAGCCATACACCATGCCCGAGGCACCAATATGCGAGGTCCCCGGCCCGCCCAACAGCCAGGTGCCGATGCCAGCGATGAGTACCACGATGATGGTAACTTCCCACCATGCCTTGCGGCCTGAGAGGCCGATCAGGAAACAAAAGACGGCACCGGGCAGTGAATTTCCGATGAGGTGCTCAAAGTTCGCGTGGAGTAGCGGAGCGGTGAAAATCCCCCAGATGCCATTAAAGTCCAGTGGGCGTATGCCGTATTGACCCAGCTCGCTGCCAAAAAACAGGAAGTTGATGATGTGGATAACCCACTCAACGACTAGGAATCCCACCGTTAAAGACGCTGCCGTCTTCAGGCGTCCGGCCCGAGTGTAATTCTTCGAATCCCCCGTGTTGAGAACAGGCTGCTGCCCCGCCACGGGGGCTGCCGGGCGGGGCTGGAAGGGGTTGGGCTCATACGAATGCTGCTGGCCAAAAGGTCCACTCGTCGTCATAATGACTCCAACTTTAGCAAGCGCGCAGCGAGGAATACGCCTCCAATCCCAGCCCCGGGATTGCGCTCACCACGGCATCGACGATGGCTGCCTCCACTGCGTCGGCAGCGGCGGCGCTTAACGACGCCAACTCCGCAGCACCGATCCCCTGCTCCGCGGGTTGTGTTCCGGAGGCAGCGGCAAAAAGCGTATCTCCATCCAGTGGGGAATGCGCCGGGCGAACCGCCCGGGCAATGCCGTCGTGGCCCGCTAAAGCAAGACGTTTTACTTGGGCCTTGGTTAACGGGGCGTCGGTCAACACCGCGCCAATGGTGGTGTTTAGTTGAGAAGCCTCTGCGAAAGATTCAGCCAGGCTGCGGGCCGCGGCAAACCGCTTAGCGTCGACGGCCGGCGCGTCCGGTGCGCCAAACAAACGCCCAGTCTCAGCATCAATCACCTGCCCCACCGGGTTGGCTACAACAACCGCGGCGACGGTGAACGGGGAGACATCGATAAGCACGGTCCCCACCCCACCTCTGATCTTGCCTGCGCAGGCGCCGGTGCCTGCGCCCACGCTGCCGCTCGTAGCGTCGTGCCCTGCCAACGCGGCGCGTAGAGCCGCCTGACCATCCTCCGCCGTGGGGCGCTGTGGGCCGGCGAGCAGATCAAAAATGACCGCGCCTGGCACGATGGGCACGCGGGGGCCGGGGATCTCCTCCCCAAAGACGGGGAAACCAATTCCCGCTTCCTCAAGCCCGCGCATGACACCATCCGCTGCTGCCAGCCCAAAGGCCGAACCGCCTGCAAGGACAAGAGCATGAACGCGCTCAACCGTGTTGTGCGGTTCCAGCAGATCCGTCTCGCGGGTGCCGGGGCCTCCGCCGCGCACATCGACGCCAGCCACGGCTCCTTGTTCACCGCAGTAAACGACGGTGACGCCGGTGTCCTCACGCGTGACGTGACCGACAGAAAAGCCCATGTCGGGGAGAGTCTGCACGGTGCTAATCCATGATGACGTTGAGCAGCGAATCCTGACAGAACGCCAGCCATTCCACGAGCGTATCGCGGTCCGCTCCAGGGGTATCCTCCGGCACGTCCCCGGTGGCGATGAAGAGGCGCAGGTCATTGAGCCCGGCGAGGAAGGCATGTGCTTCTTCCTCGCTGATAGCCACCTCTACCCCGCCGGTGGGCCCCAGCGCGGTGTTAATCACTTGGAGGTTTTCCAGCTTGGCGCGCGCGATGTCATTCTCGTGCAGCGAGCGCAGCAGTGAATTATCGCCGTCGAACTCTTCATCCCCTGCCTTTTTGAAGTCGGGGAAAAGGCGAGCCAGCGATGGATCCTCCGGTGCTTCGGTGTGGCCAGTGGGCATGTCGAGCATGTCCGCCAGCTCATCCTTGGGGGCCGATTGTGCGCGGGCAATGATGGCCTCGGAGACGGTTGCGGTGAGATCACCTAAAACTTCGCGCTCCATGGGCTCGAAAATAGTCGTGTATTTCGCGCCACGCATGAAGGACTTTTTCTTTTTCCAAGCCTGCATACTCTTATCCTGCCTGCTGCATCGTGGCCCACAGGCCGGCGACTTGCAGTTTCTTCACATCGGCTTCGACTTTGTCGCGTTCACCCGAGGAGACTGCCGCCTTACCTTCGGTATGGACTTGCATCATCAGCTCGTTGGCGCGCTTTTTGTCATAGCCCAGCACAGTCTGGAACACGTAGGAAACATAGCTCATTAGGTTGACTGGGTCATCCCAAACAATGCACATCCACGGTAGGTTTTCGCTCGTGGCGACGTCGACCTCAATCGCTTCATCCAGCTCCGGGGTGGCCATGGGCGAACTCATAACCACACCCGCGGACGTTTCTTTGTGCGCTTTCATGTCCTCTACCCTAGCCAAATTTTTTCCGGTAGCGAGCGGTTATACTGTCATCAACTTCTGACCTGATTGTCGTTTTCCAGGTGGCACCGATGAATTCTTTCACCCTTCCCCCAGCCGTTACTGACATTCTCGCGGGACGCCAACCGGCGAAGGAGGATGTCGTGCTCCTCCTGCAGCGCATCCTCACCGTGCTCGTCCTCGGCGGCACGCTCGTCACTGCCGTGATTAGCCTGACCAACCCGTCGGACGACGGCAGCTCGACGGATGCGGAACCCCCGACGTCGGAGGCGTGCGACTACGAACTTCCCGACGTTCCCGTCCAACGCCAGCTCGCCACCATCCAAGAGGAGCTCATGGAGGGGCTCAACGAGTGGCGCAAGGAAGATGGCCAAGCCCCACTGGTGCCCTGGATCGACCGCCAAACCGCAGCCCGCGAAAAGGCAGAGTGCAACGCCGTCACCAAGACGCAAGACTCGGCCGAAGAAAATGTGCAGATGGTTCAGCACCACCTGCCCTTGGAGGAGGCTAGCGGCTATCAATTCATGGAAGCCTTCCTTGCTTCTCCCGACCATGTGGCTGCTTTGCGGGATCGCCGGATGTCCACTGCAGCCGTTGGAGTGGCTTATAACGACGGCGAGGTCTACGTCGTCATTCAGCTTGAGGAATAGAAGAGCTGATTTTTCAGAGCTCCCTGAGTAGCATCTTCGATGTGACTACTATCTCAGACAACACCCAGGATTCTGGGTTCGGACCTAGCGATCGTTCTACGGCTCTCCTTACGGATAAATACGAGCTGACCATGTTGGAGGCAGCGTTGCGCGATGGCTCCGCGCACCGCCAAGTGGCCTGCGAGGTATTTGCCCGCCGCCTCCCCAACGAGCGGCGCTATGGTGTCGTGGCCGGCACCGAGCGCGTACTTCGCGCAGTCCGGGACTTCCGCTTTACCGCCCAACAACTGGCAGAGATGGACTTCCTTGATGCAGAAACCAAGGAATACCTGGCCAATTACCGCTTCTCTGGACACATCGATGGCTACCGCGAAGGCGAGCTCTACTTCCCCAATTCGCCCCTGTTGACCGTGCGCGGAACCTTTGGTGAATGCCTGATTCTGGAAACGGTGATTCTGTCCATCATGAATTCCGATTCCGCAGTGGCTTCTGCGGCCTCACGCATGGTGGTGGCTGCAGATGGCCGCCCCATCATCGAGATGGGTTCGCGCCGCACTCACGAATACGCTGCCGTGACCGCTGCCCGCGCCGCCTACCTGGCAGGTTTCCAGGCCACCTCCAACCTGGAAGCCGGCTACCGCTATGACATCCCGGTCTCCGGCACTGCGGCGCATGCGTGGACGCTGGCGCACGTCAACGAGGACGGCACTCCCAATGAGGAGGCGGCCTTCCGCGGGCAGATCGAAACGCTCGGCGTCGATACCACCCTGCTGGTGGATACCTATGACATCACCAAGGGCGTAGAAACCGCCGTGCGCGTCGCCGGCCCCGAGTTGGGCGGCGTGCGCATCGACTCTGGTGATTTGGCCGCGGTCACCCGTCGCGTGCGCAAGCAGCTCGATGACTTGGGCAACCACAACACCAAAATCGTGGTCTCCTCCGACCTCGATGAGTTTGCCATCGCCGGCCTGCGCGGCGACCCCGTCGATGTCTATGGCGTGGGTACCTCAGTGGTTACTGGCTCGGGCGCGCCAACCGCCAGCATGGTGTACAAGGTCGTCGAGGTTGATGGCCACCCAGTAGCCAAGCGCTCCTCCTCGAAGAAATCGCAGGGTGGGGCTAAGCGCTCTCTGCGCACCTACCGTTCCTCGGGGGTGGCCGTCGAGGAGCTCGTGCTCCCCTTCTCCGCCGAGAACCCGGATACTGGCACGCTGCGTACCCGTGAGATGACGGTACCGCTCATGCGCGATGGCGAGATCGTGGACAAGCTGCCCACCCTCCACGAATCCCGCGAGTACTTGGCCGAGGCCATCACTACCCTGCCGTGGGAAGGCCTGGCACTTACCCGCGACGAGCCTGCGGTTCCGACCCGCTTCATCGGCTTCGACTCTTAAGAAGCCGGGCGAAGGCGACCGACTACACTGCCTGACATGCACGACTCAACGGTTGACCTTCTCGACGCCGCCGTTTCCGCCCTAGGTGGATCGCGGCGTGCCGGCCAAGTGCGCATGGCGGAGGCTGTGACCACCGCCTTGGAAAAGGAACGCCACCTCGCCGTGCAGGCGGGAACTGGTACGGGCAAGTCCTTGGCCTACCTGGTTCCTGCCTTCCGCCACGCCCAAGGCACTGGCCACACCGTGATTGTTTCCACGGCCACCCTGGCATTGCAGCGCCAGCTCGTGGAACGAGACCTGCCGCGCCTCGCCGAAGCCCTCGAGCCGCACCTGGAGAAGAAGCCGACCTTCGCCATCATGAAGGGGCGCTCCAACTACGTCTGCCTCAACAAGGTCTCCCGTGCCGCCGAGTTGGAAGACGAAGATGCCCTGCTTGATGAGGACTCCATCTCTCATCTTAGCCGCCATGTCCAACGGGTCTATGAATGGGCGGAGAACACCGAGACTGGTGACCGCGAGGACTTAGAACCAGGCGTTCCCGATCTCGCGTGGCGGCAGGTTTCTGTCACCTCCAACGAATGTCTCGGCGCTACGCGCTGTCCGCACGGCGAGGACTGCTTCGCGGAGCTCGCGCGGCGTCGCGCAGCGGACGTCGATATCGTCGTCACCAACCACGCGCTGCTCGCCATCGATGCGGTGGCAGACATCAACATCCTGCCTGAGCACGATGTCGCCATCATCGATGAGGCCCACGAATTGGACGGACGCATCACCTCGGTCTCGACCGCCGAAATCACTGGGCGTGCCCTGAAGATGGCGGCCAACCGTGCCAAAGCTCTCGGAGCCAACGGCAAGGACCAACGCCTCACCGAGCAGGCCAACGAGTTGAGCCAACTGCTCGGGGAATTCACACCGGGCCGCTGGACAGACCTCCCTGAGGAAGCCAAACAACAACTCATGAGCCTCGCGGACACGCTGGCCGACTGCCGCGAGACCATCGCCCGCGCCCCCGAAGGCGAACAGGCCCAAGACCCGGAAAAATCTGCCGAGCGCCAAAACCTGGCCAATCACCTCAGCGGTCTCGTCGAAGCCATCGCCCGCATCCTCGACGTTTTCGCCACCGGTGACCCCGCCGCGCACGCCGACGTGGTGTGGCTGGAGCGCGATGAGCGCACGCTGAACGACACCCTCGCCGTGGCCCCGCTCTCCATCGCCGGCATGCTGCACGAAAAGCTCTTCGGCGAACAGACCGTGGTGCTGACCTCCGCCACACTGGCCTTGGGCGGTCGCTTCGACGCCATGGCCGCGCAATGGGGCCTGCCCAAAGGTTCATGGGACAGCCTCGATGTGGGATATCCTTTCGATCCTGCTCGCAGCGGCATCTTGTATACCGCCTCGCATCTACCGCAGCCGGGCCGCGACGGTCTCAGCCCGGAGACGCTCAAGGAGATCCGCGAGCTCATTATGGCTGCGGGCGGGCGCACTCTCGGGCTCTTCTCCTCGCGCCGGGCCGCGCAACAGGCAGCTGAGGAACTCAAGCCCACCCTCCCCTTCGATATCTTCCTCCAGGGCGAGGACTCCATTGGCGCGCTCGTGGATAAGTTCACAAAGAACGAGAACTCCTGTCTCTTCGGCACACTCACCCTCTGGCAGGGCGTCGACGTGCCGGGACCTGCCTGTTCCCTCGTCCTCATCGACCGCATTCCTTTCCCCCGCCCGGATAACCCCCTCATGCAAGCCCGCACCGAAGCCGCCAAGGCGGCTGGGCGCAATGGTTTCATGGAGGTTTCCGCTACGCACGCGGCGCTGCTTATGGCCCAAGGCGCGGGCCGCCTGCTGCGTTCCGCCAACGACCGCGGGGTCGTCGCGGTCCTCGATAGCCGCTTGGAAACCAAGCGCTACGGCTCCTACCTGCGGGCCTCCATGCCGCAGATGTGGCCCACGAGCGACCCGCAGGTCGTGCGCGGCGCTCTCAAGCGCCTGGTTGAGGCCCGCTAGGGGCGGCGCAGCGCGCACACCGTGGCTGAGTCTGGGGCGACCTCGGTGAAACCGGCGTCATGCACCACCACCGCTCCCTGACGCGTACAAGCCACGGCGAAGTCCGCATGAGGGATTTCGCGCACGGACAGCACAAAGTCCTGTGCCGCCCAGTCCTCCACTTCCTCGGCGCTCATCGCCGCGGCCAGTAGCATTGAGCCGTGCCCTACTTGTGCTGCGGCCTTTCCCGCGCTCATGGCGAGGGAGGCGTCGACGTAGATCACAGGGACGTCGTCAAGCGCGGGCCCTGGCTCATCCTTCGGCAGGTCGGTGTGGCCGATCTGCAGCTTCGCCACGAGTGGGTCCACGTCCTGCACCGCCGAGGGGAGGAAAACGCGCGCGCGATCATCCACGGTGACGCCGGGCAGGGACTGCACATCGCGCCAGGCCTTGTTGCGTGCGCGGCGCGCCACCTTGCGGATGCGGTGCCCGTACCACTGCCCTAGGGCCTCGGCGAAGGCCCCATCCTGGCCAGCCCTATCATCGAGGCAGAGCTTGACGACGCCTTTAGCTGCCGCCTCGAGCGCCTCGGTGCGCGCGGGCGGATCCTGCTTGGGCAGGTTGAGCGCGATCTGCATCGCCTGAATGGTCTCGGGTTTGTTCGGGTCCTCAGGGTCATCGCGCCAACTGCGCTCGCTACACGCAGCCGCAAGACGGCGATGGGCCTCGCGGAGATTACTCACTGGCAACTTCTTCCATCGGGATACCGAGGATCTGCAGGATCTCATCCATGTATGGGTGGTTGACGGAGGTATCCGCAACCTGGCGCAGCGCTGGCTTGGCGTTGAAGGCGATGCCCAAGCCGGCGGCGGAAATCATGTCGATATCGTTAGCGCCGTCGCCGACGGCAACGGTCTGCAGCATGCTCAGGCCCGAATCCGCGGCGAATTCGCGCAGGAACTTCTCCTTGGCCTTGCGGTCCACCACGTCACCGATGACGCGGCCGGTGAGCTTACCGTCCACGATTTCGAGGGTGTTGGCGCGCACGTAATCAAGGTCGAGTTCTTTTGCCAGATCTTCGAGGACCTGGATAAAGCCACCAGAGACTACCGCAACGCGGTAACCCATGCGCTTGAGGGTACGGATGGTGGTCCGCACACCCGGGGTCAGGCAAATATCGGCGGCGGTTTCTGCGATGACGGACTCCGGCAAACCTTCCAGGGTGGCGACGCGCTCGCGTAGGGATTGCTCGAAATCCAGCTCGCCGCGCATCGCGCGCTCGGTCACTGCGGCAACCTCGGCTTCCTTTCCGGCGTGGGCGGCCAGCATTTCGATGACCTCGCCGGTGATGAGGGTGGAATCGCAGTCAAAGCAAATAAGCCGCTTTGAGCGGCGTTGCAGGCCGGAGCGCTCAATGGCGATGTCGACGCCCTGCTCCGTGGCCAAGCGGGCCAGCATTGCGCGGACTGGGTCGGAAGCTCCCTCAATGGTGATGTAGAGCTCGAGACCGTTGAGCGGGTAGGTAGAAAGACCGCGGATGCGGTCGATGTTGACGTTCAGGTTGGCCAGCTCCTTGGCAATCGCCGACATGTGGCTGGCGTTGAGCTGGCGTCCTAGCACCACGACGACGTGCGTGGAGCGCGGCCGTGAGGTTGCCTCCTCTTCGCGAAGATCCACGTTGATGGATTGGGCATAAATGCTCAACGTGTTGCGTAGGCCCTGCTCGAGCGCTTCGAGGCGGGAGGCCTGCACCCGGATATACGCGGAGAGGGAAATACGGCCGGAGAAGATGGCTTGCTCGGCGTCGACGAGCTCGACATTGTGGGAGCTCAGTACGCGGAAGAAGGCCGCCGACACGCCGGGCTTATCGGGGCCGGAGGCGGTAACAACGGCGAAGACTTGTTCACTTTGATTATCCACGGGGCTTATTATCTCACACCGCGTTGGTGACCTTTTCACCTACGGCAAACGCCGCCTCCCCATCGCAGTGATGGGGAGGCGGCGTTTTCAGGAGTACTCAGCTAGTGAGTGCTTAGTGGCCGACGTGTGCTTCCTCGCGCATGCGCTTAACCATGTGCGGGTAGTGCAGCTCGAAGGCCGGGCGCTCGGAACGGATGCGCGGCAGCGACACGAAGTTGTGGCGCGGCGGCGGGCAGGAGGTGGCCCACTCGAGGGAGTTGCCGTAGCCCCACGGATCGTCCACGGTGACGATCTCACCGTAGCGCCAGGACTTGAAGACGTTCCAAATCAGCGGGATAACCGAGGCGCCGAGGACGAAGGAGAAGATGGTGGAAATCTGGTTGAAGACCGTGAAGCCGTCAGACTCCAGGTAGTCGGCGTAACGACGCGGCATACCCATGTTGCCCACCCAGTGCTGAACCAGGAAGGTGCCGTGGAAGCCAATGAAGGTCAGCCAGAAGTGAATCTTGCCCAGACGCTCATCCAGCATGCGGCCGGTCATCTTCGGGAACCAGAAGTACAGACCACCGAAGGCGGAGAAGACCACGGTACCGAAGAGGGTGTAGTGGAAGTGAGCAATCAGGAAGTAGGACTCAGCAAGGTGGAAGTCCAGCGCCGGAGAGGCCAGCATAATACCGGTCATACCGCCGAAGAGGAAGGTAGTCAGGAAGCCCATGGCGAAGATCATTGGGGTATCCCAGGTGATATGACCCTTCCACATCGTGCCGACCCAGTTGAAGAACTTCACGCCGGTCGGAACCGCAATGAGGAAGGTCATGAAGGAGAAGAACGGCAGCAGGACGGCGCCGGTCACGAACATGTGGTGAGCCCACACAGCCATGGACAGTGCACCGATGGCCAGCAGAGCGAAGACGAGGCCAATGTAGCCGAAGACCGGCTTACGGGAGAAGACCGGAACAATCTCGGAGATGATGCCGAAGAACGGCAGTGCCAGGACGTAAACCTCCGGGTGGCCGAAGAACCAGAAGAGGTGCTGCCACAGGATGGCGCCACCGTTGGCGGAATCGAAGATGTGGCCACCCAGCTTGCGGTCATAGAGAACGCCCAGCGCTGCGGCGGTCAGCAGCGGGAAGATCATCAGCACGATGATGGAAGCGGTGAAGACAGCCCAGGTGAAGACCGGCAGACGGAACATGGTCATGCCTGGCGCACGCAGGGTGAGAACCGTGGTGATCATGTTGATGGCGGAAGCAATGGTACCGACACCGGTAGCACCCACACCAACAATCCACATGTCAGCGCCGATGCCCGGGGTGTGAACCGAGTCAGCCAGCGGCATGTACATGGTCCAGCCGAAGTCAGCAGCACCGCCCGGGGTCAAGAAGCCCGCGAGCATCACGATGCCGCCGGTCAGGGTAATCCAGAAACCGAAAGCGTTCAGACGCGGGAAGGCCACATCCGGTGCACCAATCTGCAGGGGCAGAACGTAGTTACCGAACGCCCACACCACTGGTGTTGCAAACAGCAGCAGCATAACGGTGCCGTGCATGGTGAACAGCTGGTTGAACTGCTCGTTGGACAGGAACTGCAGTCCTGGGGTGAAAAGCTCAGCACGAAGAAGCAGAGCCATAAAGCCACCGAGGAAGAAGAAGCTGAAGGACATGATCATGTACATGATGCCCAGCTGCTTGTGGTCGGTGGTGGTTAGCAACGTCCACGCCTTGGAACCGGTCTTTGCATTACCAGTCGGCTCCGGACGTGTAGGCGCGACGTAATCGTCGAGCCGTGGCGCCACAGCGGTCATAAAATCCTCCTGAAGAACAAGCGTTTAACCACATCGGTATCACGCGTTTTCACGCGCCACACGCTCAGCGATCAAACACCTAGGTTTACTCGCATTATATTAGGCCACCTCAGGGCCAAATTTCCAGCGCTCTGTTATTTTCCACTGCCCTCGCTAGCCCCGTTTGGAGCAGATAACCCCTTGTACGCGGCCGACCCGCCGCAGCGCACCTTAACGCTCGGTGATATAGAACACAGAAGGTCGGTCCTGTAGGCCCCGGAAAGCCAAAAACGCACCCCCTGAAAGAATCAAACTTTCGATTGATCCTCTCGGGAGGTGCGCGGTACCGACAGGGAGGGCTTAGAAGTCCCAGTCGTCGTCGGTGGTTTCCTCGGCCTTGCCAATTACGTAGGAAGAGCCGGAGCCAGAGAAGAAGTCATGGTTCTCATCGGCGTTCGGAGACAGCGAAGACAGGATCGCTGGGGACACGCGGGTTTCATCCGCGGGGAAGAGGCCCTCGAAGCCTAGGTTATTCAGCGCCTTGTTGGCGTTGTAGCGCAGGAAGCGCTTCACATCCTCGGTCCAGCCCAGCTCATCGTAAAGGTCCTCAGTGTAGTCAATCTCGTTCTCATAGAGATCGTAGAGCAAGTCGAAGGCATAGCCCTTCAACTCTTCCTGCTCCGGCTCCGAAAGCTCCTTGTAGCCCTGCTGGAACTTGTAGCCGATGTAGTAGCCGTGAACGGCCTCATCACGAATAATGAGGCGGATGATGTCGGCCGTGTTCGTCAGCTTTGCTCGCGACGAGAAGTGCATCGGCAGGAAGAAACCAGAGTAAAAGAGGAAGGATTCCAGCAGCACGGACGCTACCTTCTTCTTCAGCGGGTTATCTCCCTCGTAGTAGGACATGACGATCTTAGCCTTGCGCTGGAGGTTTTCATTCTCCTCAGACCAGCGGAAGGCGTCGTTGATCATGGGGGTCGACGCCAGCGTCATAAAGATATTGGAGTAGGACTTCGCGTGGACGGACTCCATAAAGGCGATGTTGGTGTACACGGCCTCCTCGTGGGGCGTGACGGCGTCGGGAAGCAGCGAGACCGCACCCACGGTGCCCTGAATGGTATCGAGCAGGGTGAGGCCAGCGAAGACGCGCATGGTGGTCTCCTGCTCCTTCTCCGTCAGCGTCTTCCAACTCGGGATGTCGTTGGACACCGGAACCTTCTCCGGGAGCCAGAAGTTACCGGTCAGGCGATCCCACACCTCAAGGTCCTTCTCATCCGGAATGGTATTCCAGTTAATTGCTTTCACCGGAGCCTCGTGGCTAGCGATGTAATCGTCGTACTCGTGAGACACGCACGTCACCTCGTCTTGCTAGTAATTTTGGGGTTCGGTGCCATCGTACCCGCTAAAATTAGGGGCCAAAATTCCAGCGTGTTTTATACTTAAGTCCTGTTCTCATGACCCCAAGTTTCGATGGAATGACTGACTCCTCCGCTCCCCTCCTCAGCACCGTGCTCGACGCATTGGGCACGGACATCGTCAGCGGCACGCTGGCAGCCGGTGATCGATTTACGCTCACTGATCTCTGCGCGCGTTTCGGTATTTCCCGAACCGTAGCCCGCGAAGCCATGCGCGCGCTCGAGCACCTAGGGATGGTCTCCTCGTCGCGCCGAGTAGGTATTACAGTGCTCCCCATCAGTGAATGGGCGGTCTACGATCCCGCAATCATTTCTTGGCGTTTAGGATCCGAGAAATCGCGCGATAGCCAGCGCACCTCTCTTAATGATCTGCGTCTCGCCATCGAGCCTGTCGCCGCGGGCTTAGCCGCGCAGCACGCTTCCTCAGAAGATAAGGAAGAGATTTTGGAGCTGGCCCACCGCCTTCAGGTCACGCCAACGCGGCGCGTGGGCGAGCACCTCGCCACAGATCTGCGCTTCCACGCCATGGTTCTCCATGCCTCAGGCAATGAAATGTTCACTGCGCTAAGCCCCTATCTCCTATCCATGGTGCGCGGGCGCTCCCTCTATGGTTCCCGCAAGCGCAACCCCACGGCCGGCACCGCACAGCTCCACCTCGATCTAGCGGAGGGAATCCACCGCGGTGACTCCCCCGAGGCAGAAAAAATCGCACGCGCCATTCTCATTGAGGCGCGTGCGAATAAAGACTAGAGCATGCAGGAAACGCAGCCCTCAACCTCGGTTCCCTCCAGCGCCATCTGGCGCAGGCGGATGTAGTAGAGAGTCTTAATACCCTTGCGCCAAGCGTAAATCTGAGCACGGTTGATATCGCGGGTAGTGGCGGTGTCCTTGAAGAACAGCGTCAGCGACAGACCTTGGTCAACGTACTTCGTGGCCTCGGCGTAGGTGTCGATGATCTTCTCGTAGCCGATCTCGTAGGAGTCCTTGAAGTACTCCAGGTTGTCGTTGTCCATGTGCGGCGCCGGGTAGTAGACGCGGCCGATCTTGCCTTCCTTACGAATCTCAATCTTAGAGGCAATCGGGTGGATCGAAGAGGTCGAGTTATTGATGTAGGAAATCGATCCGGTCGGCGGCACCGCCTGCAGGTTGCGGTTGTAAATGCCGTGCTTGGCGACGTCCACCTTCAGCTGCGCCCACTCCTCTGCCGACGGGGTGTGGATCGAGGACTTGGCGAAGAGCTCCTTGACCTTCTCCGTACGGGGAGCAAAGTCAGCCGGATCATAGCGGTCGAAGAACTCGCCACTAGCGTAGTCAGACTCGGGGAACTCGCTGAAGTACTCGCCGCGTTCGCGGGCCAGCTTGTTGGATGCGCGTAGCGCTGCGTACATGATGGCGGCGAAGTAGGCGTTGGTGAAGTCCAAGCCTTCCTCGGAGCCGTACTCGATGTGCTCGCGGCCAAGGAAGCCGTGCAAATTCATCTGGCCCAGGCCGATGGCATGGGAATCATCGTTGCCCTTGCGCACGGACGGAACGGAGTTGATGGACGTCTTGTCCGCCACGGCGGTCAAGCCACGGATAGCGGTCTCCACCGTCAACGCGAAGTCCGGCGAATCCATGGTGGCGGCGATGTTCAGGGAGCCAAGGTTGCAGGAAATATCGCTGCCCAAGGTCTTGTAGGTGAGGTCGTCGTTGAGCTCCGACGGGGAGTTGACCTGCAGAATCTCAGAGCACAGGTTCGACATGTTGATGCGTCCGGTCTTGACCGGGTTGGCACGGTTCACGGTGTCCTCGAACATGATGTACGGGTAACCGGACTCGAACTGCAGCTCCGCGACAGTCTGGAAGAAGTGGCGAGCGTTGATCTTCTTCTTGCGGATGCGCGGATCCTCAACCATCTCTTCGTAGTGCTCGGTAACGGAGATATCGCCGAAAGCCTTGCCGTAGACGCGCTCGACGTCGTACGGGCTGAACAGGTACATGTCATCATTACGCTTCGCCAGCTCGAAGGTGATGTCCGGGATCACGATGCCGAGCGAGAGAGTCTTGATGCGGATCTTCTCATCCGCATTCTCGCGCTTGGTGTCGAGGAAATTCATGATGTCCGGGTGGTGCGCATTAAGGTAAACCGCACCTGCGCCTTGGCGAGCCCCCAGCTGGTTAGCGTAGGAGAAGGAATCCTCCAGCAGCTTCATCACGGGGATGACACCGGAAGACTGGTTCTCGATGTGCTTGATGGGCGCGCCAGATTCACGGATGTTGGACAGCAACAGGGCAACGCCGCCGCCGCGCTTGGACAGCTGCAGAGCGGAGTTGATGGAGCGGCCGATCGACTCCATGTTGTCCTCAATGCGCAACAGGAAGCAGGACACCAACTCGCCGCGCTGGGCCTTGCCGGCATTGAGGAAGGTCGGGGTCGCCGGCTGGAAGCGGCCGGTCATGATTTCATCAACGAGGTGCTCAGCCACCTTCGTGTCACCATCCGCCAAGAAGAGTGCGGTCATGGATACACGGTCTTCGAAGCGCTCGAGGTAGCGGCGGCCATCGAAGGTCTTCAGCGTGTATGAGGTGTAGTACTTGTAGGCGCCAAGGAAGGTCTTAAAACGGAACTTGAAGGCGTAGGCGCGCTTGAACAGAGACTTGATGAAATCGAAGTCGTACTGCTCGAGCAACTCCGGCTCGTAATACTTGTTGTCCACCAGGTAGCGCATCTTTTCTTCCAAGTCGTGGAAGTAGACGGTGTTCTGGTTGACGTGCTGGAGGAAGAATTGGTTCGCGGCCTCGCGGTCCTTGTCGAACTGAATCTTGCCGTTCTCGTCATACAGGTTCAGAAGTGCGTTGAGCGCATGGTAATCCAGCTGCTCCTCTGGCTTCACAGGTTCAGCGACGGTCTTACCCAATTGCGTGGTCACGACGTTCACGGGCCTTTCTTTGCTATGGCGAAATGGAGAGACAAAATAATAGGAATGAGGCTTTAAGCAGCTAAGCCTAAAGCGGCCGCGTTGGCCAAGAGGCCTTCACGGCAAATTGTGACATCTTCCTCGGTTCCGAGAAGTTCGAAGCGGTACACATAAGGAACCTTACACTTGGCGGCGATAACGTCGCCCGCCTTACCAAAGTCACTGCCGAAGTTACTATTACCTCCGGCTACGACAGCACGAATAAAGCTGCGGTTGTGCTCGTCATTGAGGAAACGAATGACCTGCTTGGGGACAGGCCGGGTGTTCCGCCCGCTCATCGACGCCCCTCCCCCGTACGTCGGACAAATCAAGACGTAGGGTTCGTTCACGGTGAGGGGCTCGTCGTTAAGACGCAGCGGGATGCGGGCGCTGGGAAGGCCGAGCTTCTCGACGAAGCGGTGGGTGTTTTCCGTAGCGGAAGAGAAATACACGACCAACATGGCTGCACCCTAGGCGCTCGCCGCCATGGCAGAGAGAGCCTTGATGCGGTCGGGACGGAAGCCAGACCAGTGCTCGCCGTGAGCTTCAACGACCGGCGCCTGGACGTAGCCCAGAGCCATGACGTAGTCGCGGGCATCATCATCCAGGCTGATATCCACCGTTTCATAGTCGAGACCAGCACGGTCAAGAGCCTTCTTGGTGGCGTTGCACTGGACGCAGGCGGGCTTGGTGTAGAGGGTGATGCTCATGTGACGTTCCTTCAGCTTCCTTCGGCACTACACGCGGAGTGACTGTTGAATTCGATACCAGCAGGGCGCTTAGTAGCCCCATATTAAAGCTTTGAACAGCGGTGCAGAACCGCCGCTCAAGCAACATCAACGACACTATACTTTGTGCTCGCACCCCGCAACTAGCACTATATGTAGTAGTTACAAGGGTGATATTCCCAGGATGTAACCCGCCCCGACCCCACATGTTGACACCCCATCACTTCACCGATTGCCACGGCGGTAACTACACGGGTGATATTCCCTGCTCGTTCACCGAAGATTCACCTAGTTTGTGACAAACACCACTCGGTCCCCGGTTTTCGCCTCCCGCACACTGGCACGAAAGACTCCTTAAGCTCACAGAGGCAGTTTCAGCCCGGAGCGAAGCGGCAAAAGGAAACCGCCCCCTCCAACAAGCTATGAGCATGCTGAAGGGGGCGGTGCGAGTCCGTACGACTTAGCCCTGGCGAGCCTTGAAGCGCGGATCCTTCTTGTTGATCACGAAGACCTTACCGTGGCGGCGAATAACCTGGGCGCCCGGCTTCTTCTTCAGCGACCGAAGCGACTTGCGAACCTTCATCGGGCGCTCCTTTCGTTATGCGCAATCTTGATGCGATTGATTAGTTCAAAGCACAGCCGGGCAGACACCCAGCAATGACACGAGGAAAAATGTTACCCCACGCGCGCGCCATAACCAAAACACTCAGCTTTCGGAGTAGCGGGAGCGAAGCTGTTCGGCAACATCCTCGAGGCTCTTCCCCGCCGTTTCCGGAACGAGTGCGCGGGTATACCCCACCGCGACGAGGCCTAAGACCGCAAAGATTCCGAAGGCCAGCGAGCCGCCGAGCCACTCGACCACCGGCAAGAAGAACTGCGCCACCGCCCAGTTACTCACCCACAACACCAGCCCGGCGATTCCCATGCCCAAGCCGCGAACTTCGGGCGGCACAATTTCTGACATGAGCAGCCACGTGGCCGGGGAGACCGCCGCCTGCTGGAAGGCAATGAACGCCGCCATGCACGTCAGCGCCAGCATAGCCAGCGGAGTGGAATCATAGGCGAAGTGATAAGCCACAGCGAGGACCACGAGCGACACAACGTTGCCACTTAATCCTGCTAGCAACAACCGACGGCGCCCCAGTCGGTCGACCACGCGCAAGCCCACTAGGCACGCCGCGACAGACACCACACCAATCACCATCGACGTATACACCGAGTTGGTGGTGGAGATACCCACCTGGTTCATCATCGTGGGTGCGAAGTACACGATGGCGTTAACACCCGTAATCTGCTGGGTCAGGCCCATGAGCATGGCAAGCGCGATGGCCCAGCGCATCCAGCGGTGGCGTCGCAAAGCTCGCCATTCACCCGTGTTCGGCCGCGCGCTATGTTCCAACTCCGCTCCCCGCGCGCCAACCCGAGCGCTGACTGCGGCAGCCTCGCGCGTTCGACCTTGTGCCGCGAGCCACGCCGGGGTATCGGGGAGTAACACCATGCCGAGCGCCAGCGCCCCACCCGGGACCGCGGCCAGCCCGAGCATCCAATGCCAGCTGCCGCTTGCAGCCAACAGCGAGTTCACCCCGTACGCGAGTAGCTGCCCGACGACGATCATGAGCGTGTTGAGGGAGACCATCCGGCCCCGCACAGCCGCCGGGGTGATTTCGGAGATGTACATCGGGGAGACGATGGACACCGCGCCCACCGCCACGCCAAGGAATGTGCGGGCGGTAGCAAGTTCCGCAGCTGAGTTTGCAAGCGCACACCACACGGAACCAGCCACGAAGATGAGTCCGCCGGCGATGAGGGTTCGACGCCGCCCGATTACGCTCGCCACACGCCCAGCTGCCAGCGCACCGACTGCCGCGCCAACCAACAGCATCGAGGTCACCAGCCCCTCCTCGTGGGCGGACATGCCGAATTCCGGCCCCACGAAGAGAAGGGCACCAGACATCACTCCGGTGTCATATCCGAAGAGCAGGCCGCCCAGGGCGGCTACGCCTGCGACGATCATGACGTAAGTATCTTTGTTCACGGGTTCCTATTGTCGCAGGCGGCTACCATGGGCGTCATGTCACATGAATCCTCAGACCTCCAGCACGACATCATCAAGGCCCTCGGCGTAAAACCCCGTATCGATCCAGCAGAAGAGGTTGAGCGCCGCGTCGCTTTCTTGGTGGACTATCTTCGCACCACCGGTGCGAAGGGCTTTGTCCTGGGCATCTCTGGTGGCCAAGACTCCACCCTGGCCGGACGGTTGGCGCAGCTGGCGGTGGCCCGCGTCGACGGCGCACATTTCTGGGCCGTGCGCCTTCCCCACGGAGTGCAGGCCGACGAGGATGACGCACAGATCGCTCTGGACTTCATCGAGCCTGACTACTCCCTCACCGTCAACATTGCCGAGACCACCACAGCTCTCGACGACGCCGTTGCTAGCGCCCTGCGACAGGACTCTTTGGGCGACTTCAATCGAGGCAACCTGAAGGCGCGTCTGCGCATGGCTGCACAGTACGCGCTAGCCGGCGAGGTCGGTGCGCTAGTCATCGGTACCGACCACGCCGCCGAAAACGTCACAGCTTTCTTTACCAAGTGGGGCGATGGCGCTGCCGACATCCTGCCTCTCGCCGGGCTCAACAAGCGCCAGGGCGCTCAACTCCTGAAACATCTCGGCGCACCGGATTCCACGTGGAAGAAGGTACCAACTGCTGACTTGGAGGATGACCGCCCCTTGCTCTCTGATGAAGAAGCTCTCGGCGTCACCTACACCCACATCGATGACTACCTCGAGGGCAAGGACGTGCCTGACGACGCCCGCGAGCGCATCGAAACCCTCTGGCGCGGCGGCGCCCACAAGCGCACCATGCCGCTGGGCCCTACAAGCGCCTAAGGTTCCAAGCCCCTTCCTCGCGGGGCTTTTCCTGTTCCGTTTCGGCACCCAGAACGTGCGCCCGAGGCCAGCGTTTCCCCGCACGCCAGTGGCATCTTCTTCCCGGCGGTCAACTTCCTCCCTTCCCATAACGTGAGTCCGTCCGCCCCAACACCTGTAGCGCATATAGCCCCGTGCCCGTGATTGACGCTTCACCCCACCCCTGAGCTGGGTGTTTCTTCCTCCGGTTGCGGGGTTGCTAGTG
>NZ_KV814406.1:0-12374 GCF_001813925.1 Corynebacterium sp. HMSC072D12 | reverse complement strand
TAACCCCACCAATGCCGCAACCTTCGAGCCTAACTACGAGGACGGCTTCGGTAAGCCTGGTACCAAGGCGCCGGTTGGTGCTCCGACCTTTACTAACAAGGACGGAGACAAGGTCACTGTTCCGGAAGGCACCAAGTTCACCACCGACAAGGATCGTGTTGAGGTCGCCGAGGACGGTTCGCTGAAGGTTCAGATTCCGGAGGATGCGAAGCCGGGTGATGAGATCACTGTCCCGGTGACTGTGACCTACCCGGATGGCTCGACCGACGAGGTTGATGTCACGGTGACTGTCACTGACCCTGATGCGAAGCCCGAATGGGGCGACGGTGAAGGTGAACCCGGTGGCAAGGTTACTGTGCCGAACGAGGGTGGTGATGTTCCGGAAGACTCTACGGTTGAGGTAGAGGGTCCTGGTAAGGCTAAAATCGACGAGAACGGTAACCTGGTTGTCGACATCGATGAGGATGCTAAGCCCGGTGACAAGGTTGTCGTCGAGGTGAAGGATCCGGAAGGTAACACGATCGACGATTCGACCGTGACTGTTACCGAGCCGAGCGCTCCTGATACTGATCAGGCTGACGAGTTCGAGCCTGGCTACGAGGATGGCAACGGTAAGCCGGGTGAGGATGTCAAGGTTCCTGCTCCGGAGTTTAAGGACAAGGACGGCAATGACACCAAGGCTCCTGAGGACACCAAGTTCACCCCTGGTGAGAACGCGCCTGAGGGTGTGACCGTTGATGAGAACACCGGTGAGATCACGGTTCCGGTTCCGGAGGACGCCAAGCCTGGTGACAAGATCACTGTTCCGGTTGAGGTGACTTACCCGGATGGTTCTAAGGACAATGTTGACGTCACCGTCACGGTTGGCGAACCCGATGCTCCTGCTGAGAAGCCGGATTGGAAGGATGGCAAGGGTAAGCCTGGCGACAAGGTTGAGATCCCGAACACCGGCGGTGACGTTCCGGATGACACCACGGTTGAGACCGAAGGCCCGGGTAAGGCTGAAATCAATGAGAACGGCAAGCTGATTGTCGACATCGATAAGGACGCTAAGCCTGGTGACAAGGTTGTTGTCGTTGTCAAGGACAAGGACGGCAACGAGATCGACAAGGTAGTCGTCGAGGTTGAGGAGAAGACGGGTAATGGTTCTTCTGACCTGTCTTCGAAGCCGAACGAGCGTTGCATTAACACCGGTTTGGGTGTTGGTATTCCGCTGCTGTTCCTGATTCCGGTTGGTCTGGCTTCGCAGATGAATATTCCGGGTCTGTCGGACTTTGTTGCTCCGATTAACAAGCAGATTCGGGATCTGAATACTCAGCTGCAGAAGCAGGCTGGTGTGTTTAATGGTCCGCTGGCTGGCAAGATGGCTGGTATCGATGCGCAGCTGAAGCGTTTCGGTGTTGATCATCAGCAGGCTGCTGGTGCTGTGGCTCTGATTGCTGCTGGTGCTCTGGCTATTGGCCTTATCGCTGATGCTTGTGCGCCGGGTGGAGGTTCCTCTAACGGTTCCTCCAAGTAATCGAAGCGTGAGGTTGTGTTTCCTCTAAAAACACCGCCCCGGGAGGTGCGTTAACCTCCCGCCCAACGTGAGAGTTGATGATCTCGGGCAGTGCTGCCGGGGCTTTAAGCCTCGGTGGCGTGGCCTAGCTCATTGCTCGGCTTTGTTTGATAGTTCCGAAATACCCTTTGTTATTTCTCATAGTCTTGGGTCTCTACCGAAGCTTTTCCTTTCCTTAAGCTGTACGAGTGGAGGCTCATGGCCGCTGGCTTTTAAAGCCGGTGTGCACGTACCCCGTCGCGTAGGTCAGAGGACGCGACGGGGTACATTCGTTTTCTTCTGAGTGGCCCGGTGGTGTTTCTCTTTTGTTTGAAGCAGAGGTAGATGTGTTCTCGTGAGGTGCTCCTTGCTAAGCTGACAGTGCTTTTTGAGCGTGCTTAGCTGGTGCTCTTTTGGCGCTGGCGGCTTCTAATTACACATCGTCACGGGTGCTTCCTTGTTTGCCTTGATTGTGTTTAGCCCGATTCCATTTCTTTTGTTTTATTGGGTTTTTCATGGATTGGCTGAGGATGCTGAGATGCCGCGTCATGGCGGCGAACCGTCGAACCTGATCCGGGTAATGCCGGCGAAAGGGAGGAATCATGAACTCTGTATCTCATGGTGGATTTGTTAATAGCGGCGAAACTGCGAATGGTGTTGCTCCACGCAGTTTGAACTGGCGCGTCGTTGACATCGTGGTGGCATCCGTGCTGGGTGTGGCCTGCGGAATTGTGTTCCTGGCATGGAACACGGTGGGCTACGCCTGGTTCCAGGCCATGGATGCGCTCACGCCGGGCTTGGGCGGTATTGCCACTGGTATTTGGCTGCTGGGTGGTGTTGTCGGTGGCCTGATTATCCGGAAGCCGGGTGCCGCACTCTACGTGGAGCTGTTGGCGGCCATCGTGTCGGCGGTGCTGGGCTCCCAATGGGGCATTAGTACGTTGTACTCCGGAATTGCGCAGGGCATTGGTGTCGAGATTGTCTTGGCTATCTTCCTCTACCGCCGTTTTAGCTTGGGCATTGCGATGCTTAGCGGCATGGCGGCGGGCTGGGGTGCGTTTGTGCTGGAGCTGTTTACCTCCGGAAACCTGGGTAAGACTCTGCAGTTCAACATCATCTACCTGGTGACGCTGAGTGTCTCCGGGGCCATTCTGGCGGGCGCTGTGGGCTATATCGTGGTCAATGCTCTTGCGAAGACTGGTGCGCTGGATCGCTTTGCGGTTGGCCGCGAACAGAACAACGCTTAGACAAGCGTTGCTTGGTACTTGTTTTGCACTGTTCTTACTTGTTTCGCGTTGTTTGTTGTTTGTCGATCGTTGACTGAGGTTGGTTGGCGTTGCTGACTGTGATGGCTGGTTCTGATGGCTGATGTGGGTAGTGCTGGGGCCACGAAGCTGGTGGCCCGTGGCTATGGCTGGACGCATGCGGGGAGGCGTGCGCCGGCGCTGGCGGATATTGATTTAGTTATATCGCCGGGGGAGAAGGTGCTGCTGTGTGGTGATTCCGGTTCCGGGAAATCCACGCTGCTGGCAGCCATAGCGGGCGTGCTTGGTGGGGATGATGAAGGTACCCGTGTCGGGGAGATTCTTCTTGAAGATGCCTCTGGCCACGTGGAGCCACCCGGACGCACGATTCCGGTGGGGCTGGTACTGCAGGACCCAGACTCGCAGGTGATTGCCGCGCGCGTGGGCGATGACGTGGCCTTTGGTTGTGAGAATCTGGCATATCCGCGCTCTGAGATTTGGCAGCGGGTGTCGGCGGCGCTATCGATGGTGGGGCCATCGGTGGACTTGTCCTTTCCTACCGAGCAGCTCTCCGGAGGGCAGAAGCAGCGTTTAGCCTTGGCCGGTGTCATCGCGATGGGCGCGGGCATGGTGTTGCTGGATGAGCCGACGGCAAACCTCGACCCGGAGGGAGCGCGTGAGGTCATTGACGCGGTGTCCACCATGGTGGAGCGCACCGGCGCCACTCTCATCGTGGTGGAGCACCAGCACGCGGCATGGAAGGGAGTGCTCGACCGCGCGATTGAGCTGAAGGATGGGCGCATCGTCGCTGACGGTCCTGTGGAGTCTGTCGTGGCTTCGCGCTCTATTAGCGGTTTGCCGCGGGCGCGGGGGAATGATGGGGCGTCGTCAAGCAGTGCTGGTGTGGTACCGGGTTCGGCAGTACTGGATTCGGCGGCGCTGTGGAGTACGGACTTGGTCACCCGCTTCGGGCCGCCGCGTAGCTATGTGCTGCCGCGGGGGATGTCCACGGTGATTACGGGGCCGAATGGTGCGGGCAAGACTACGTGGCTGATGACGGTGGCGGGGCTGCTTCCGGCAGTCTCCGGAGAGATTGGTGTGGCAGAGTATGTGCGGCGGGGGCTGACAGGCTCGCCACTGACGTGGAAGTCCCGGGAGTTGGCGGACCGCATTGGGTTCGTCTTCCAGAACCCGGAGCATCAGTTCGTCGCACGCACAGTGGCAGAAGAGCTGCGCGTAGCACCCCGGGTTATGCACCGCGAGGTGCCGGAGGCGCGCATTGCGGAGCTCGTGGACTCGCTGCGCCTGGGGCATCTGCTCAACGCCAACCCGTTTACGTTGTCGGGAGGGGAGAAGCGCCGTTTGTCGGTGGCGACGGCCCTGGTGAGTGCCCCGGAAGTGCTGCTACTTGATGAACCCACCTTCGGCCAAGACCCCCACACCTTCACAGAGCTGGTGTGGCTGCTGCGGCGCATGGCGGATGAGGGGACGACGATTGCTTCAGTCACCCATGATCCGCTGTTCATTTCCGCGTTGGGTGACCACCGAGTGGAGGTGAGCCGTGGCTAATTCGTCTTCGGTGAGCGTGAAGGGCGCTGACCGTTTGGGCAGTGCTGGTTTGTTGCGCGGGGTGAATCCGCTGACACGCATCTTTCTGATGTTCGTGTGGGTTACGCCCTTGTTGCTTTCGGTGGATTGGGTCTCAGCAGTCGTGTCGTTGGGGATGACTCTGCTGTTCGCGCCGCTGTGTGGGGTGTCGTGGCCGCGGTTGGTGAAGGCTGGGTGGTTCCTGTTTCTTATTGCGCCGTTGTCCGGAATTTCGATGTTGCTCTACGGTGCGCCCGGTGGCAGGGAGTACTTCAGTTGGTGGCTGATTACGGTGAGTGATAACTCGCTAGAGCTGGCCATCACCATTACTGTGCGTGTGCTGGCGGTGGCGTTGCCCATGGTGGTGCTGGCGCGGGATATTGACCCGACGGAGCTAGGTGATGCGCTCTCCCAAATCCTCAAGCTTCCCTCACGCTTCGTTATCGGGGCGGTGGCCGGGGTGCGCATGATGACGCTCTTTAAATCTGATTGGCAGTACCTCGCCATGGCGCGGCGTGCACGTGGGCTTACTGACGAAGGCCGCATCAAGCACCTCATCACCATGTCCTTCGGCTTGTTGGTCTTAGCCCTGAGGCGCGGCGGCAAGCTGGCCACGGCGATGGAGGCGCGCGGATTCGGGCGCACACCGCCGGGCGGAGGCCAGCGCACCTGGGCGCGGCCCTCCCGCCTGGCCGGCCGGGACTGGCTGGTGATGGTGGTGGGAACCGGCCTTGCGGCGCTTCCGGTGGTAGTTTCGGTTCTCAGTGGGTCCTGGAGATTTTTTGGACTCTAGGATGACTCTCTTAAAAGCTGCACGCTAGACAAACCCAGAAGTGGTGAAAGACAACATGCAGGACACGGACCGCACGGACCATCGGGAAGGCGGTAAGGGAACTGCCGATACCAACGCCGCCGAGATGGACAGGCTCTTGAATGATGTGATGTCGCTCGCGGCGGCACGCAAGCGCCCGATGCGCCCGGTCACCGTGCTTATCGACGGCCCCTCGGGTGCTGGCAAGACCTGGACCTCCGTGGCCCTCGCGGAGCGTACCGGGTGGCGAGTAGTCCACCTTGATGAGTTCTACCCCGGCTGGCATGGGCTGAAAGAAGGCTCAGAGATGGTCTCGGAGCAAGTGCTGCGGGAGAATAACCCGGGGTACTGGCGCTGGGACTGGGAAGCCAACGCGCCGAAGGATTGGGCCAGCTTGGATGAGCGCGATGATCTGATCGTCGAAGGAGTTGGTTCTGTCACCGAGGCCACCGTAGCCGCCGCCAACGAGCGCGGCTCCGTGGTGACTGTGCGCATCGACGGGCCGCGCGAGAAGCGTCGCGAGCGCGCCCTTGAGCGCGACCCCGGCTACGAAGAGTGGTTTGACACCTGGGAGAAGCAGGAACAAGAGCACTTCGCTGAGCGCGCGGTGGAGGCGGACCTGACCTGGGAGTGGCGCTAATACTCACTGCATCTTGAGTGCCAAGCCAAGCAGCCACATCATGGATTTGGGCAGATCAGCGGGGTGGTGGTAGTCTATTCTAGGTTTCATCTTTATAGGAGATGAAAAGTCTGATCGGTATCTCGACCATTCTGTGGTTGAGGGACGTTCTGGACATGCGGAAGGGCCCCGGAGAAGAGCCCCTATTTTTGCATGTTTGGACTTGTCAAAGCGGTCAGTTCAAGCCGAAGTCATAGAGAAAGACTAGATTTATGCCAACTATTCAGCAGCTGGTCCGAAAGGGCCGCCACTCCAAGAAGGCCAAGGTTGCTACGGCCGGCCTGAAGGGCTCCCCGCAGCGCCGTGGCGTGTGCACTCGCGTGTACACCACCACCCCGAAGAAGCCGAACTCGGCTCTACGTAAAGTTGCCCGTGTGCGCCTGACCTCCGGTATCGAGGTTTCCGCCTACATTCCGGGTGAGGGCCACAACCTGCAGGAGCACTCCATGGTGCTCGTCCGCGGTGGTCGTGTGAAGGACCTCCCGGGTGTTCGCTACAAGATTATCCGCGGCGCACTGGATACCCAGGGCGTGAAGGACCGTAAGCAGGCTCGTTCCCGCTACGGCGCAAAGAAGGGACAGTAATCAACAATGCGTAAGAATGCTGCACCGAAGCGTCCTGTAGTTAAGGACCCGGTTTACAACTCCGAGCAGGTCACCATGCTCGTGAACAAGATCCTGCGTGACGGCAAGAAGTCCACCGCTGAGCGCATCGTTTACGGCGCTCTTGAGGTTTGCCGCGAGAAGACCGGTACCGACCCGGTTGGCACCCTGGAGAAGGCTCTGGGCAACATCCGCCCGGACCTCGAGGTCCGCTCCCGCCGCGTGGGTGGCGCTACCTACCAGGTGCCGGTTGAGGTTAAGCCGGCTCGTTCCAACACCCTGGCTCTGCGTTGGTTGGTGACCTTCACCCGTCAGCGTCGTGAGAACAGCATGATCGAGCGTCTCGCCAACGAGATCCTCGATGCATCCAACGGCCTGGGCGCTTCTGTTAAGCGTCGTGAGGATACTCACAAGATGGCTGAGGCCAACCGCGCCTTCGCTCACTACCGCTGGTAATCCCGCCGGTAGAACCCGCCACATGGCATCATGGCTCGAACAGCGATATCATCGTTTACCTGCGCTGACAGTGCGTGTTCTCGCTCCCTTTGGTGGAGCTCTGCACGCTAGCTAGTGGGGAACCTAAACTTGAATAGCGTTGTTCGGGCTATTTTTTATGGCGTGGGCTTTAGCTCTCACGCTGACGAAGAAGCCTAGACGTGGCAAAATAGACCAAGACCTATCCATGAAGACGTCATTTGAAGTTGCGTCAGTGCATAACTGACGCCGGCGTCGACGACAATTAAGTTGGGGTATTAACTGTGGCACAAGAAGTGCTTAAGGATCTGCACAAGGTCCGCAATATCGGCATCATGGCGCACATCGATGCGGGTAAGACCACCACCACCGAGCGCATCCTCTACTACACCGGCATCAACCGCAAGGTCGGCGAGACCCACGACGGTGGCGCCACCACTGACTGGATGGAGCAGGAGAAGGAGCGCGGCATTACCATTACGTCCGCCGCTGTGACCTGTTTCTGGAACAATAACCAGATCAACATCATTGACACCCCGGGTCACGTGGACTTCACCGTTGAGGTTGAGCGCTCCCTGCGTGTTCTCGACGGCGCTGTTGCTGTCTTCGACGGTAAGGAAGGCGTGGAGCCGCAGTCCGAGCAGGTGTGGCGCCAGGCTGCTAAGTACGACGTTCCCCGTGTCTGCTTCGTCAACAAGATGGACAAGCTGGGCGCTGACTTCTACTTCACCGTTCAGACCATCATCGATCGCCTCGGCGCTAAGCCGTTGGTTATGCAGCTGCCGATCGGTGCTGAGGATGATTTCGACGGCGTCGTCGACCTGATCAACATGCAGGCCATCACTTGGCGCGGCAAGACCGAGATTGGTACCGATGGCACCATCGAGGAGATCCCGGCCGACCTTCAGGAGAAGGCTGAGGAGTACCGCGAGAAGCTGCTCGAGACCGTCGCTGAGTCTGACGAAGAGCTCATGGAGAAGTACTTCGGCGGCGAAGAGCTGACCATTGAGGAAATCAAGGGCGCTATCCGCAAGCTGACCGTTAACTCCGAGATCTACCCGGTCTTCTGCGGTACCGCTTACCGCAACAAGGGTGTTCAGCCGCTGCTCGACGCCATTGTTGACTACCTCCCGAACCCGCTGGACATCGGCGAGGTCAACGG
This sequence comes from Corynebacterium sp. HMSC072D12, assembly GCF_001813925.1. Classification (NCBI taxonomy): domain Bacteria; kingdom Bacillati; phylum Actinomycetota; class Actinomycetes; order Mycobacteriales; family Corynebacteriaceae; genus Corynebacterium; species Corynebacterium sp. HMSC072D12. The sequence continues at coordinate 4,278 of NZ_KV814406.1, read as the reverse complement.
TACCTCCCTCGATGGCGAGGAGACCCTGACCCGTAAGCCTTCCGTTCAGGAGCCGTTCTCCGCACTGGCCTTCAAGATTGCCGTACACCCGTTCTTCGGCAAGCTCACCTACGTGCGCGTTTACTCCGGCCAGGCTATCCCAGGCGAGAACATGCTCAACTCCACCAAGAACAAGAAGGAGCGCGTGGGCAAGCTCTTCCAGATGCACGCGAACAAGGAGAACCCGGTCGAGCATGCTGACGCCGGTAACATCTACGCGTTCATCGGCCTGAAGGAAACCACCACCGGTGATACCCTCTGTAACCCGGACAACCCGATCATCCTCGAGTCCATGGACTTCCCGGATCCGGTTATCCAGGTTGCTATTGAGCCGAAGACCAAGGCTGACCAGGAGAAGCTGGGTACCGCTATTCAGAAGTTGGCTGAAGAGGACCCGACCTTCACGGTCCAGCTCGACGAAGAATCCGGCCAGACCGTTATCGGCGGCATGGGTGAGCTGCACCTGGACGTCTTGGTTGACCGCATGAAGCGCGAGTTCAAGGTTGAGGCAAACATCGGTAACCCGCAGGTTGCTTACCGTGAGACCATTCGCAAGAAGGTTGAGTCCCTGGACTACACCCACAAGAAGCAGACCGGTGGTTCCGGCCAGTTCGCAAAGGTTATCGTCACCATCGAGCCTTATAACCCGGATCCGGAAGAGCTGGAAGAGGGCGAGTCCGCAACCTACAAGTTCGAGAACTCCGTCACCGGTGGCCGTGTTCCGAAGGAGTACATCCCGTCCGTCGACGCGGGTATCCAGGACGCTATGCAGTACGGCTTCGTTGCTGGCTTCCCGCTGGTGAACATCAAGGCCACCCTCGAGGATGGTGCTTACCACGATGTTGACTCCTCTGAGATGGCCTTCAAGCTCGCTGGCTCCCAGGTCCTCAAGGAGGCCGTTGCTAAGGCAAAGCCGGTTCTGCTTGAGCCGATCATGGCCGTTGAGGTCGTGACCCCGGAGGAGTACATGGGTACCGTTAACGGTGACATCTCCTCCCGCCGTGGCCAGGTCTTCGCTATGGAAGACCGCTCCGGCGCCAAGGTGGTTAAGGCTAAGGTTCCGCTGTCCGAGATGTTCGGCTACATCGGTGACCTGCGTTCTTCCACCGCTGGTCGTGCAAACTTCACCATGGTCTTCGATTCCTACGCTGAGGTTCCCTCCTCCGTGGCACAGGAGATCATCGAGGAGCGCACCGGCACCAAGGCCTAAGGCTTAAGGGGATCTGATCGATTCCCTTCCTCGTGGGGCTGGTAGTCTTCGCCAGTAGGCACCAGCTCCCAACGCTGGGGAGGTAGCGGTCCGCTGAGTGCGTAAAGGTTTTTGCGCGTTGAGCCGGCCGTTACCCTCCCAGGATCCTTTAAATTGATTCTTGTCGAGGGTCAACGTCCGCACGTGTTGGGCGGGGTTACCTCCTATTTGGGCAGTTTGAAAAAACTGCGGCATAAATCTAGGATCGTGTAACTGGCACGTAAGAAAGCGTCATTAGCGCTTATGGGCTTCGGCTCGAAGTGCCAATGGCAATACAAACCACGTGGCTGCGAAATACGTAGCCGCCATAGAGTCCAGGAGGACAAACAGTGGCAAAGGAGAAGTTCGAGCGTACGAAGCCGCATGTGAACATCGGCACCATCGGACACGTCGACCACGGCAAGACCACCACCACCGCAGCGATCACCAAGGTTCTGGCTGACGCTTACCCGGAGGAGAACACCGCTTTCGCATTCGACTCCATCGATAAGGCTCCTGAGGAGAAGGAGCGCGGTATTACCATCAACATCTCCCACGTGGAGTACTCCACCCCGAAGCGCCACTACGCACACGTGGACGCCCCGGGCCACGCCGACTACATCAAGAACATGATTACCGGTGCTGCTCAGATGGACGGTGCCATCCTGGTTGTTGCTGCAACCGATGGCCCGATGCCGCAGACCCGCGAGCACGTTCTTCTGGCTCGCCAGGTTGGCGTTCCGTACATCCTCGTTGCACTGAACAAGTGCGACATGGTTGACGATGAGGAAATCATCGAGCTCGTCGAGATGGAGATCCGCGAGCTGCTCGCTGAGCAGGACTACGACGAGGAAGCACCGATCGTTCACATCTCCGCTCTGAAGGCTCTCGAGGGCGACGAGAAGTGGGTACAGTCCGTCATCGACCTGATGGACGCCTGCGACGAGTCCATCCCGGATCCGGAGCGCGAGCTGGACAAGCCGTTCCTCATGCCGATCGAGGACATCTTCACCATTACCGGCCGCGGTACCGTTGTTACCGGCCGTGTTGAGCGTGGCTCCCTGAACGTCAACGAGGACATCGAGATCATCGGTATCAAGGACAAGTCCATGTCCACCACCGTTACCGGTATCGAGATGTTCCGCAAGATGATGGACTACACCGAGGCTGGCGACAACTGTGGTCTGCTTCTGCGTGGTACCAAGCGTGAAGAGGTGGAGCGTGGCCAGGTTTGCATCAAGCCGGGCGCTTACACCCCGCACACCAAGTTCGAGGGTTCCGTCTACGTCCTGAAGAAGGAAGAGGGCGGCCGCCACACCCCGTTCATGGACAACTACCGTCCGCAGTTCTACTTCCGCACCACCGACGTTACCGGTGTCATCAAGCTGCCGGAGGGCACCGAGATGGTTATGCCGGGCGACAACGTTGAGATGTCCGTAGAGCTCATCCAGCCGGTCGCTATGGACGAGGGCCTGCGCTTCGCTATCCGCGAGGGCTCCCGTACCGTCGGCGCTGGCCGCGTTACCAAGATCCTCGGCTAATTCTCGCTAGGGCTTAAGGCTCTTCCTGATTAGCAGGTCTGTAAGCCGCTCAATCCCTGATGGGGTTGGGCGGCTTTGGTGATCGTGGGCCTACTAGGCTTAGGAGTCATGTTTGACCCAACCCGTATTGACCGAACCCTCGCCGCATTACGCGCCGCGTGGGAAGGCCAACCGGACTTACCTTTGGGAACCCTGTTTGGAATGCTGGCGGCGGAAGGATACGGCTGGGGCGTGCCTGACGACGAACTCACCGCCCGCCTAGAGTCCATGGCAGCCGTCCACCCGCCGCTCGTGCCTCTCGACCGCCACCTCATCACCGAAGGCCTCTGGCTCGTCGTTACCCCGTCTCATCGCGTTACCGTGATGCCCACAGTCCCTACCTTTTCTCCTCATGGCCCTGTTGTTCCGGCTTCGACCAAGTCCTCAGAGCACCCGGTATCCATGGTGCCCACCGCGCTTCCGGCGGGCCTGGTTGACAAGGCTCCCACCGAGTCCTCACGGTGCCTCGATGAGCAGCGCATCCCAAGCCAGTTTCAAGAGGAGAACGCCTCTACTTCCCAGCCGCATCGAGCCACGTGCGTGGCAGTCGTACGGCCGGTATCGAAGGAAGGACAACGAGGGCAACCTGTGGCGTGGCAGGTCTCAGCACTCCGTCCGGTGGGCCCTGGCCGCCCGCTTGTCCTCGCAGACACGGAAGGTTTCGAGCACCGCTTTGGTGTTATCGAGTCTGTTACCCGCCTGCGCGAAGACCATCGCAGCTTGACTGGATTGAAGCGCCGCAGCGTGGGGGACCGCGTGTGGTTCATCCGCACCGATACGGAAACAATCCTCCTCGACCACGGTCTGCATATCATCGAGCGCAAAAACCGGGAGCTCATCCGCACTGATTTCTCGTGGCATCGCATCGAGGAAGGCGAAGTCGGAAGCACATTCCGCGTTCACCTTTCACGCGGAACCATGCACACGTTTGGCGTTATCAAGGAGCTTATCCTCGCCGAATCAGAGCCCTGGAGTGCTCCTCCCTCGCCACCCCTTTAATCAGTCCTGGTGCGCCGAGCTTTGCTCGGAGGCTGGCCTTGATTGGCGGGTTCGCCTTTAAGAGCTAAGGGGCCCCGTTGCATCTGCCGCTTCCCGTGGCATGTGAAGCGTAGTCGGGGATCCTGCCAGCCTGGCTTCGCCTTTAAGGGCTTAAGAATCCCCGTTGCTCCTGCTGCTTCCGGCAGCACGTGAAGCCGGACTTGGGGTCGCTGGATCGCCCGTCAGTCTGGCTTTGGATGATGGGTAGCGCTGGCATAAGGCTCGCAGGTTGTCCTGCGTGCCTTGTTGTGGTTTGTGGGTGGTGTTGTCTTGAAGGATCGCCGATGTGCCCGCGAACCTTCACTCGGTTGGCGGGTAGCGGTGTTGGTGCAGGTGGTAAGCCTTTTCCTTTCAGTCGTTGCTGTGTGGTGGCTGGGGGTGTTAGCTGCTGTC
>NZ_KV814405.1:0-284 GCF_001813925.1 Corynebacterium sp. HMSC072D12 | reverse complement strand
TCTTCCTTCTTTTCCTCTGCCTTTTCTTCCTTGGCAGCGGGCTTCTCGGAGGCTGCGGCGGAGCCGTCGCCGACGCGGGCGATGACGGCGCCGACGTCGACGGTGTCGTCTTCCTCGGCGAGGATTTCAACGAGGGTGCCGGCGACCGGGGACGGGATTTCGGTGTCGACCTTGTCGGTGGAGACCTCGAGGAGTGGTTCGTCGACCTCGACGGTGTCGCCGACGGACTTCAGCCACTGGGTAATCGTGCCTTCGGTGACGGACTCACCAAGCTCCGGCATCTC
>NZ_KV814404.1:0-238 GCF_001813925.1 Corynebacterium sp. HMSC072D12 | reverse complement strand
GCCACCTATAAAACCTGGGTCGGGGCCATGCCCAGCCTGCACGCCGATATCAACACCACCGCACTATCCCTAGTGGCTGCCTGGTCACTGCCGGAAGGCCACATCAAATCAGGCCTGCGTGCCATCCACCGGCTAGAAAGTCTGCCGAAAGTCAAAGCCATACAAGACACCCACTGCCTGCTGGATATTGAATCCCTCATTGCTATTGATCAACCCATGTCAGCACTGACAGCCTTGA